>JBDHTH010000525.1:0-2870 GCA_039808545.1 Phreatobacteraceae bacterium
ACCGTCGCGCTGTCGCGCCGTCTCTTCGAAGCGCCGACCCAGTACTACAAGGCCGGCGTCGTCTTCCTCGCCTGGCTGAACGGCCATCAGGACCATTTCCGCATGGTCGGCGGCATGGAATCGGCGCGCGGCGTCCTGCATTACGCCGATCTCTTCCGCCTCGCCGACCAGTCGCGGCTGTTCACCGATCCCGACCGGGCGGTGGAACGCATGCGCGCCTATTGCGCGCTGAACGGCGTCGCTTGAGGGAGACGATGATGCTCGCGCCCGTCCAGGACATCTCGATCTACGACCAGATCCGCGACACCGCCCGGCGCTTCGCCGAGGAGGTGATCCGCCCGCAGGCCGGCGATCTCGACCGCAACGAGACGTTTCCGGCCGAGATCTACCGCCGGATGGGCGAAATCGGCCTGTTCGGCATCACGGCCGATCCCGAATTCGGCGGCGCCGGGCTCGATACCAGCGCCTATGCGATCGTCATGGAGGAATTGTCTCGCGGCTATGCGTCGGTCGCCGATCAATGCGGGCTCGTCGAGCTGATCGCGACCCTCCTCACCCGCTACGGCACGGAGGCGCAGCGCGCCCGCTACCTTGCCGACGTGCTCTCGGCCAAGACGCGCGTCGCCTATTGCCTGACCGAGGCGGAGGCCGGCTCGGACCTCTCCGGCGTGCGCACCACGGCGCGCGAGACCGCGGACGGTTATGTGCTGAACGGCGGTAAATTGTGGATTCACAACGCCCCGGTCGCCGATATCGGCTTCGTGCTCGCCTCCACGGATCCCGCCGCCGGCCATCGCGGCATGAGCATCTTCATCGTCGACCTTAACGCGCCGGGCGTGTCGCGCGGCGCGAAGGAACACAAGATGGGCCAGCGCGCGAGCCAGGTCGGCGGCCTCTCGTTCGACAATGTGGCGCTTTCCAAGGATGCGCTGCTCGGCGAGAAGGGGCGCGGCTTCCACATCATGATGAGCGTGCTCGAGAAGGGGCGCGTCGGCATCGCGTCGCTCGCGGTCGGCGTCGCGCAGGCGGGGCTGGAGGCGGCGCTCGGCTATGCGCGCGAGCGAAAACAGTTCGGCAAGCCGATCCTGGAGAACCAGGGGCTGCAATGGATGCTCGCCGACATGGCGAAGGACATCGCGGCGGCCCGCGCGCTGGTCGAGCGCGCCGCGCTGCTGATCGATCACGGGCGTCCCGCCACCAGCGCCTCCTCGATGGCCAAATGCTTCGCCTCCGACATGGCGGTGGCGCAGACCGCCAATGCCGTGCAGGTGTTCGGCGGCTCCGGCTACATCCAGGGCTTCGAGGTCGAGCGGCTCTACCGCGACGCCAAGATCACCCAGATCTACGAAGGCACCAACCAGATCCAGCGCACCATCATCGCGCGCGAGCTGATCAAGAACGGGGCGTGAGGGACAACCCTCAGCCGGCGAAATACCGTTCCAGCACGTCCTCGTAGATCGCCGTCAGCGTCTCGATATCGGCGACGCCGGTGCGCTCGTCGACCTGGTGCATCGTGTCGCCGACGAGGCCGAATTCGACGACCGGGCAATAGGCCTGGATGAAGCGGGCATCCGATGTGCCGCCGGTCGTCGAGAGCGCCGGGCGCGTGCCGGTGCGGCCCTCGACCGCCGCCGCGACCAGCTCGACGAAGGGGCCGGGCGCGGTCAGGAACGCCTCGGCATTCGTCGGGCTGAGCTCCAGCGTCCAGCCGGCGACGCCGGCGGCCTCGCAGCGAGCGGTGAGCTCCGCGCCGAGCGTCTTCGACGTCCAGGAATCGTTGAAGCGCACGTTGAATCGCGCCGAGGCGCGGGCCGGGATGACGTTGGTCGAGGGGTTGCCGACATCGACCGTGACGAATTCGAGGTTGGACGGGTCGAAATGCGCCGTGCCGGCGTCGAGCGGCGCCCCCTTCAGCGCATCGATCAGCTTCAGCAGCTTGGGGATGGGGTTGTCGGCCAGCGCCGGATAGGCGACGTGGCCCTGCTTGCCCTCGACCCGCAGCGTGCCGCTCAGGCTGCCGCGCCGGCCGATCTTGATCATGTCGCCGAGCTTGGCGGGGTTGGTCGGCTCGCCGAGCAGGCAATGATCGAAGACCTCGCCGCGCGCCCGCGCCCAGCCGAGCAGCTTCGGCGTGCCGTTGACGGCCGGTCCCTCCTCGTCGCCCGTGATCAGGAAGCTGATCGAGCCGGGCAGCGTAGCGCCGTGGCGGGCGAGGAACCGCGCCGCCGCGACGACCGAGGCGGCGACGCCGCCCTTCATGTCGCTCGCGCCACGCCCCCAGAGCCTGCCCTCGGCGATCACCCCCGCGAAGGGCGAATGGCGCCAATCCGCAACCGCGCCGGGGGGCACGACATCGGTATGGCCCGCGAAGACGAAATTCGGTGCCGCATTGCCGAAACGCGCATAGAGGTTCTCGACGTCGGGCGTGCCGGGCTCTTGGAACGTGACGCGCTCGACCGTGAAGCCGGCGGCGCCGAGCACCCGCTCGAGGAGCGCCAGCGCACCACCCTCGGCCGGCGTGACGCTTTCGCAGCGGATCAGGGCCTGGGCCAGCGCGACGGGATCGTTCGCGAGGGCGGCGATGGGCGCGTCGGTGGTACCGGTCGTGATGGTCATGAGGCTTCCGATAAGAAACGGGCGCCCAGATGGGCGCCCGGAGTGCCGTTCAAGAGACGCGATCAGCTCTGGCGCGGCGGCCAACCACCCTGCGGCTGCTGATTCGGGTGGGGGTATTGACCCTGCTGCGGATATTGCCCCTGCGGATACTGGCCCTGCTGGGGGTATTGCTGCGGCTGCTGCGGGTACTGGCCCTGGGGATACTGATCCTGCTGCGGATAGGGCTGCTGCCCCTGCTGGGGATACTGGCCGTA
>JBDHTH010000526.1:0-2868 GCA_039808545.1 Phreatobacteraceae bacterium
ACGGAAGAGGCGCGCCGCCTGATGGAGGGCGGAGCGCTGGAATAGCCCGGCCGCTACCCGGCCGCATCCACGGACCAGACCGTCGTGCGCTTGATCTCGCTGTCTTCCAGCGAACGCGTCACCGGCACGCGGTATTCGGCGAGCAGCGTCAGCCCGTGCTTCGGGAAATAGACCCGGCCGGGATCGCCGACCAGCACGAGCCGGCCCGCCGCGCGCTCTTGCCTGAGCCGCTCGAAGCACTCGGCCGCGATGTCGCGGTCGTAGAAGATGTCGCCCGCCAGAATCACGTCGGCGCCTTCCGCGTCGATATCGGCGAGATCCGCGATCACCGCTTCGACCGCGACGCCGTTGAGCGCCGCGTTGATGTCGGCCGCGACCTTGGCGAAGGGATCGACATCGACCGCGACGACCCGCCGCGCCCCGGCCCGCGCGGCCGCGATCGCGACGAGGCCGGAGCCGCTCGCGAGATCGATCACGCACCGGCCGGCGACGAGCGCCGGATGGTCGAGGATGTAGCGCGCCAGCCCCTGGCCGCCCGCCCACGCAAACGCCCAGAACGGCGGCGGCAGGCCGATGGCGCCGAGCTCCTCCTCGGTCTTCTGCCAGAGTGCGGTCGCCTCGTCGGCGACGCGCAGCGTGATCTCGGGCACATGCGGGACGGGCAGGGCGCGCGTATTGGCGCGGACGAAGGCGCCGGCGTCGATGATCCGACCTTCTTCGGAAGCCGTCATTTCAGCGCCGATCCCGAGTGATGGCGTAGCGGGCGCGTTACCACGGGCGGAGCGGAAGGCCGCGCTGCTTGTGCCAAAGAACGCGGCAGAGCTTGGTTTGCTCCGAGGTCGCGGGGCGCAGGAAGCGGAGCAGCCGGAAAGTCGGAGAATTGGGATCGTTGTTATAGACACCGTCTACTACATGATGGCCCGCGTAAATTCCGTCCGGATCGAATTCAGGTGGATCGCCGAAGGTTTGGCGTCGGGCGTCAGGGTCTATGGCCAGCTTGATGTCGTATTGATTGGGCACCATCTCGTTGGTGGTCAAGTCGAGAACACCCCAAATGCCGCAGGGCAGCGGGCACCGCCGGACGGGTCCGCAAACGACATATTCGGCCGCCGTCGCGATATCCGCTCCGAGCAAGCCGATCGCCAGCGCGAAGGGCCACAGGGCGCGCCGCGCCCGTCCCCAAGACACGAGACCGGAAGCGATCCGCCTCATCCCCGTGCCACCGTGGCGGCGATCGCCTTGGCGGCCGGGCGTGCGTGGCGGTCGTCGGTCGGCAGCAGCAGGATCTCGGCGAGGCAGGCCCGCGCCGGCAGGCTGGCGGCGAACAGCGCCGTCTCGGCTACGTCCTCGGGCTGCAGCATCAGCGCCAGCTCCTCCTCGGTCGGCTGGACGGGGCGCGTCTTCAGGATCGGCGTCACGACCTCGCCGGGCGAGATGCAGATCGAGCGGATGCCGTGGATGCCCTCCTCGGCGTTGAGGTTGGCGCTCATCGCGACGACGCCGGTCTTCGCCGCGCTGTAGGTCGGCCCCGCCACGGTCTGGCGGGTCGCGCCGGCCTGCGAGGCGATCTGGATGATCCGGCCCTCGCGCCGGGCGCGCATGGCCGGCAGCACCGCGAGCGTGAGGTAGAACATCGATTTCAGGTCGAGATCGACGACCCAGGACATGTCGGCCGGGTCGAGCTGCGCCCAATGCCGCTTCTTCATGTTGCCGCCCGCGCAGCTCACGAGCACCGCGACCTCGCCGAGCCCGGCGACCACGGCCGCATGCGCGGCCTTCACGGCCTCGGCATCCGCGACGTCGGCCGGAACGACCAGCGCCGTAGGGCCTTCCTTCGCGATCAGCGCCGCGGTCTCCTCCAGCGCCTCGCGCCGCCGCCCGGTCAGCGCGACCTTGGCGCCGGCCTTCGCGAAGGCGAGCGCGCAGGCCCGCCCGATGCCGCTGCCGGCGCCCGTCACCCAGACGACGTCTCCCGCCACCCCTGCCATCATTCCACCCGTGTCCTGTCTGCCTGTTTCCGGTCTACTGCGTCAGCCGCTCGATCGCCCGCGCCACGAAGCGCGTGCCGGCCGCGAGTTCGCTGACCTCGATATACTCGTCCGGCTGATGCGCCTGCGCGATGTCGCCCGGCCCGCAGACCACGGTCGACCAGCCGGCCCGCTGGAAGATGCCGGCCTCGGTGCCGTAGGAGACGACATGCGCGGCATTGTCGCCCGTGAGCTGGCGGGCCAGCCGCTCGGCCGTCCCGTCGCTCTCGGGCCGCAGGCCGATGACCTGCGAGCGGTGCCGGATCGCGATGCCGGCCTCCGGCGCGATCGCCTTCATGCGCGGCTCGATCTCGTCCCGCACATAGGCCTTGAAGCGCTCCAATATGTCGAACGGATTGTCCTCGGGGATGACCCGGATATCGACCACGAAGCCGCAATCCTTGGCGACGATGTTGGCGGCGGTGCCGCCCTTGATCATGCCGACATGCGGCGTCGTGTAGGGCGGATCGAACGGGCAGGCCGGGTCGGCCTTGGCGGCGTTCTCGCGCAGCACGTCCTCGAACCAGGTGACGAGCCGCGCGCCGGTCATCACGGCGCTGACGCCGCGGTCGACATTGGAGGAATGCACCGAATGTCCGGTCACGTCGACGAAGAAGGCGATCGAGCCCTTATGGCCGGTGACGACCTTCAGCCGCGTCGGCTCGCCGACGAACACCGCCTCGGGCTTCGGGAGCTGCGCCGCCATCTCGGTGACCATCGAGCCGGCGCCCGCGCAGCCGACCTCCTCGTCATAGCTCATCGCGATGTAGATCGGCCGCTTCAGCGGCGCCTTCACCATTTGCGGCACGGCCGCCAGCACGGTGGCGTTGAACCCCTTCAT
>JBDHTH010000527.1:0-2853 GCA_039808545.1 Phreatobacteraceae bacterium
CTGGGTGTAGCCGATGCGCCCGGTCGCGATGCAGCGGCGCGCCGCCTCCAGCGCCGCCTCGGGTGCCGGCCAGCCCGGCTCGCCGACCTCCATATGGACGATGTGGCGGCCGGCGGCGGCGAGCTGGCGCGCCTCCGTGATGACGTCCATCGCCAGGAACGGCTCGACGGCGCTGCGGGTCGACACTCTCGGCGAAACGGACATCGGCTTCCTCGATTTCGGCGCGGCCATGATCCGGCCGCGAAGCAATGGTGTCTGGCGCCGGCCCCCGACGGCCCGCGCAGCCGTGATTTGACCGGGTACCACGCGCCCGCCATAAGGCTCGGCATGGAAGGACGGAACCGCATGGCACGCCAGGACGTGCCGGACAAGCCTCGACGAGGCGCCGCCTCGCCGGCGCGGCGGTTCGGTGTCTGCGCC
Organism: Phreatobacteraceae bacterium; assembly: GCA_039808545.1. GTDB lineage: Bacteria > Pseudomonadota > Alphaproteobacteria > Rhizobiales > JBDHTH01 > JBDHTH01. The sequence goes on from JBDHTH010000527.1 coordinate 421, forward strand.
CTCGCGATCGCCGTGGCGCTCTCCTCGACCGATATCGCACGCGCCCAGCCGCGCGGGCCCGGCATGTTGCGCGACGCCGAGATCGAAGCGCTGCTCAAGGATTATTCGGCGCCCATCGCCCGCGTCGCCGGCCAGGGTGCCAACGCGGTGCGGATCGTGCTCGTCAACGACCGCTCCTTCAACGCCTTCGTGGCGGATGGGCGGCGGATCTTCGTGAATATCGGCACGGTCGTCGAGACCAAGACGCCGAACCAGCTCATCGGCGTGCTGGCGCACGAGACCGGCCATATCGCGGGCGGGCATCTCGTGCGCCTGCGCCAGCAGCTCGCCAACATGCAGACCGCCTCGATCATCGCGATGATCCTCGGCGGCGCCGCGATGGTGGCGGCGGCGCGCCAGCGCGATCCCGGCGCGATCGGCCCCGGCGCCATCGTCGCGCCGCAGGAGATCCTGCGCCGCTCGCTCCTTTCCTACCAGCGCGCCGAGGAGCAGGCCGCCGATCGCGCCGCCATGCAGTATCTCGCCCGGACCAACCAGAGCGGGCGCGGGATGATCGAGGTCTTCCAGCGCTTCCAGCAGGAAATCCGCTTCCAGGCCGCGACGATCGACCCCTATCTGCAAAGCCACCCGATGCCGGCCGACCGCATCGCCAATCTGGAAGAGCTCGCCAAGGCCTCGCCCCTCTACGCCAAGCAGGACCCGCCGGAGCTGCAGCGCCGGCACGACCTGGTGCGCGCCAAGATCATCGGCTTTCTCGATCCGCCCGCGACCGTGCTGCGCCACTATCCGCAGAGCGACACCTCGCTCCCGGCCCGCTACGCGCGCGCCATCTCGGCCTACAAGTTCGGTGCGCCGCAGCAGGCGGTGGCGCAGATCGACGCGCTGATCCGCGAGCAGCCGAACAACGCCTATTTCCATGAGCTGAAGGGCCAGGCGCTGCTCGAAACCGGCCGCCCGCGCGACGCGATCGCGCCGCTCCGCCGCGCCGTTGCGCTCGCCCGCAACCCGGCGCTGATGCGCATCATGCTCGGCCATGCGCTGGTCTCGACCAACGACGCGGGCCTGCGCGACGAGGCGATCCGCGAGTTGCAGCGCGGGCTGCAGACCGAGCCGGACACGCCGGACGGGTATCGCTTCCTCGCGCTCGCCTATGCGGCGAAGGGCGACCTCGCGCTGGCCGACGTCGCCTCCGCCCAGTCGGCCTTCGCGGCCGGCGACTACACGACCGCCAAGCAGCTCGCGGCCCGCGCCAAGCTGCGCCTGCCGCTCGGCTCACCGGGCTGGCTGAAAGCCGAAGACATCCTCAACCACCGCGTCAAACCGAATTGACCCTGGAGCCTTTCATGCGCCGTCTCATCGCCGTTCCGCTTCTCGCCGCCATGCTCGCCCTGCCGGGCGCCGCCGCGGCCCAGGACATCACGCCGCAGCAGAAGACCGAGATCGAGAAGATCATCCGCGAGTACCTGATCAAGAACCCGCAGGTCCTGCAGGAGGCGATCGCCGAGCTCGAGAAGCGGCAGGCCGAGGCCGAGCAGGTCAAGCGCGCCCAGGCCGTCACGGAGCTGAGAACCGAGATCTTCTCCTCGCCCCGGCAGGCGGCGATCGGCAATCCGGCCGGCGACCTGACCCTGGTCGAGTTCTTCGATTACAATTGCGGCTTCTGCAAGCGCGCCCTCGCCGACAAGGATTCGCTGCTGAAGGGCGACGGCAAGCTGAAGATCGTGCTGAAGGAGCTGCCGGTCCTCGGGCCCGGCTCGGTGGAGGCGGCGCGCGTCTCGGTCGCGGCCCGCATGCAGGATCCCGGCGCGAAATTCGCCGCCTTCCACGACAAGCTGCTCGGCACGCGCGGCCCGGTCGCCAAGGACCGCGCCATGCAGGTCGCCAAGGAAGTCGGCTACGACATGGCGCGCATCGAGCGGGACCTCGAATCGCCGGAGGTCGCCGCGACCATCCAGGAAGGGCTGAAGCTCGCCGACGCGCTCGGCATCACGGGCACGCCCTCCTATGTGGTCGGCGACGAGGTGGTGATCGGCGCGGTCGGCGCCGAGACGCTGAAGGCGAAGCTCGACGCCGTGCGCAAATGCGGCAAGGCGGTCTGCTGAGCCTACGGATCGCGCCCTTGGGGAGGAACCGCCCGCAGGCTTCCTTTGCGGGGCGGTTCTCCGTATAAGCGCACGAGATACCGCCCGCGTCTTGTCCGAAGGTCCGCCGACATCCCCATGAGCCCGGCTCCCCTCGCCGCCTGCATGAACGATCCGAGCGCGCGTCTCAGCCGCGCTCACGGATCGCTTGAACGAGCCGGCGCAAGGCGCGGACACAGAATCTCTTTTCCGGCCGGAACTCCCGCATCGGCGATCCGCCGCGGAGCCCGGCCCCTATCCGAAGCAATGGCAGAAACATGACCGAAGCCAAGCCGCCCATCGATCCCGACTA
>JBDHTH010000528.1:0-2849 GCA_039808545.1 Phreatobacteraceae bacterium
ACGAAGGGCGGCATGATCAGCGGCAGGAAGCCGAGCGTCTGGATGATGCCGGAACCGCGAAACTGGAAGCGCGTCGTCAAATAGGCGAGCGGCAGAGCGATCGCCGAGGCCCACACGACCGACATCGCTGAGACGTAGAACGAGTTCCAGAACGAGCGGATGAACAGCTCGGTCGCCAGGAAGTCCTTGAAGTTCACCAGCGTGAAGGTGCCGGCGCCCTTGTCGGTGAACGCGACATAGATGACGGTCGCGACCGGCCAGACGAGGAAAGCCGCGAGGAACAGCGCGATGGCCGCCGCGAGCGCGATCTGTCCTGGCGTGGCGGACCAGCGGGCACGCGCCCTGGGCGCAGCGGGGGCAATCGCCGTCATCGGCCTCTCTTGGAAAACGGCGAGACCCCGGCGGGGGCCGGGGTCTCGGGAGGAGGGGTGCTTACTTCGCGGCCGCCAGCGCCTCGTCGGCTTTCGCTTTAGCGGCGGCATATTTCTCGCGCGCGAAGGCGGCCCATTTGGCTTCTAGCTCGGCCTGGCGTGCGCCCTTCTCCTTGGCGCCCGTGAAGGCGCCGCGAATCTCAGCGCTCGCCGCCTCGGCCTCGGTGACCGGCATGGCGGCGATCAGCGCGCGCGCCTCGTCGGCGAGCGCCTTGGCCTTCGGATTGGCCTTCTTGGCGAGCGCCGCGTCGACCTCATGCAGCACCTTGGTCACGCCCTTCAGCGCGTCGAGCTGGAAGGAGATCACCTGGTCGAACAGCGTGTCGACGACGGCCGTGCGCGCCTCCGACGTGTCGACGTTGAACAGGATCATTTTCTGGAAGCGCGGATCCGTGAACGGATTCGGATAATCGGCGCCCGCCTTGGCATAGACCGCCGGGTTGACGGGCAGGCGGCGGATGCCGGGATCGAGCAGCACCTCCTGGCCGGCCGGCGACAGCAGGAACTCGACGAAGGCCTCGGCCGCCGCCTTGTTCGGTGGGTTGGCGACGATGCCGACATTGGCCGGCACGACCGTCGTCACGGTCGGATAGACGAATTTCACCGGGAAGCCGGCGGCCTGGGCCGAGAAGGCGAAGAAGTCGATGACGATGCCGACGCCGACCTGGCCGGAATTCACCGCCTCGGGCACGCCGAAGGAACGCTCGGTGATCTGCCGGAAATTGCCCGCCATCTCCTTGATGGTCTTCCAGCCCTTGTCCCAGCCCTCGCCCTGCAGGATCGTCTCGATCGTCAGATGCGTCGTGCCGGAGCGGGCCGGGGAGGCGATCGACACATGGTCGAAGAAGGCGCCCTTCGCGAGGTCCGACCAGTCCTTCGGCTCGGGCAGCTTGTTGGCGCGCGCATAGCGCTCGTTCCACATGATGCCGTAGCCGGAGGCCGCGAAGCCGAAATAGAAGCCGGCGGGGTCGTTGATCGGGTAGGAGCCGATCTTCTCGGGGATGCCCGTCGCCTTCGGCTTGTAGGCGCTGAGCAGCTTCTTGCCCTTCAGCACCTCGAAGGCGTCGGGGGCGGAGGCCCAGAACAGGTCGACCTGGTTGTTGGCCTTGGTCTCCTCCAGGAACTTCACGCCCGCATTGGTGTTGCGGTTCTGCACCTCGAGCGTCACGCCGGGATTGAGCTTCTCGAACGCCTTCTTGATCGGGTCCGTGACGTCCTTGGAGAAGGAGGTGACGACCGTCACCTTGCCGGATGGCGCCTGCGCGAAGGCGCCGGCGGGCATCGCGATGAGGCTGAGCGCGGTCAGCGTCGAGGTGAGTAGGAGCCGTCGGCCGAGCATGAAATCCTCCCGATACTGCTTCGTTGCCGGGAGGATGTCGTGGGAAGGAACGGCGGGTCAAGCCGGCCATAGGGCGGAGCTGGCGCGGCCCCATGCCGCATTGCGTCGCGGCCGCGCGGTATTATCCTGCTTCATCGCCCGATGAATCGGGGCGCCGGGGCGAGGATGTCCGATTTTGGAATAGAAGCCGGGCTCGTGCCTTCGGCGAACGCGGTGGCGGAATTCCTGGCGCTCGACGACTTCGACCGGGATCGCGACTCCGCGCGGTTCGACCTCGTCATCCTCGCCGGCAATGCCATCATGGCGACAGCCGCAAGCGCGTTCGAATACGCGAGGGCAACGAGCACCCGGCTCCTCATCACGGGCGGCATCGGGCACTCCACGGCCTTGCTGGCCGAGGCGGTCGCCGGTCATCCGCGCTATCGCCATGTCGCGGTCGAGGGCCGGCCCGAGGCCGAGATCCTGCGCGATATCGCGATAAAGGAGCATGGGCTGGATGACGGGCAGATCCTGGTCGAGCCCGCCTCCACCAATTGCGGCGAGAACGCTGCGTTCAGCCGAAGGCTCCTCGAAGAGCTGGGGATGCGTCCGGGCGCGGCGCTCATGGTCCAGGACCCGCTGATGCAGCGCCGTACCGATGCTTCCTTCCGGCAGGCCTGGTCGGAGAGCTCCTGGCGAACCGATTTCGTGAGCTGGCCGACCTTCGTGCCCCGGCTCGAGGATGCCGATGGCGAGGTACGCTACGCGGCCGGGATGCCCAGCCCGCTATGGACGGGGGAGCGCTTCATGGCGCTGCTGCTCGGCGAAATCCCGCGCCTGCGCGACGACGAGAACGGCTACGGCCCGCGCGGAAAGGGCTTCATCGCCCATGTCGACATCCCGGATGCCGTCGAGGCCCATTATCACGCGCTTGCAGCCTATTTCGGCCAGGGAGCGCCGGCTCTGTCTAGGCGCATCGCGCCACGGTAGCGGGCACAACATGAAATCCTCCCGCTATTCGGCCGCCTCAGGCTCGGCGCCGATTCATCGCCGCGAGGACGAGGCCGCCCAGGATCAGCGCTACGCCGGCGGCGAATAGC
>JBDHTH010000529.1:0-2842 GCA_039808545.1 Phreatobacteraceae bacterium
GCGATGGGCGCTCGCATAGGCGCGCGGCGTGACGCCGGTCTCGGCCTTGAACAGGCGATGGAAATGGAAGCGGCTCATGCCGGCCGCCTTGGCGAGCGCGTCGAGGTCGGGCGCTTCCTCGGCCGCCTCGATCAGCCGGCAGGCGCGGGCGATGGCGGCCGAATGGCGCTCCTTCAGCGCCGCCTCGTTCGGACGGCAGCGCTTGCAGGGGCGGAAGCCGGCCTTCTCGGCGGCGGCGCCCGCATCGTGGAAGGCGAGATTCTCGCGCCGCGCCGGCTTCGACGGGCAGGACGGGCGGCAATAGACGCCCGTCGTCAGCACCGAATAGACGAAATGCCCGTCGGCTTCGGCATCGCGCGCCGCGACCGCCGCGTAGCGTTCGGCATCGGTGGCGTAGGGGGCGGTTCGCTTTTCAATATCGCTGCGTAGGTCATCGTATCGCTCCAAGGTTTCGGCCGCATGGCCGTCTTGGAGGGAAGATTGCGCCGGCCGCGCAACGAAGCGCTCCAATCCTTGCTTTCGAATTGGAAATAGGGATGGCGGCCGGCCGCCGCCACCCGTTTTCTCCGATTGTGGCTCCCGATGCGTCCTAGGCGTGCGCCTTGCGGCGCCTGGCGGCGATCTCGGCGAGGTCGTCCTTGATCTTCACCTCCTCGGGATCGTCCGATTCCGCGTCGGTCTCGTCGTTGAGCATGCGCTGCATGCGGACCTCGTCGAGCTCGCCCTCCCATTTGGCGACGATGATGGTCGCGACGCCGTTGCCGATCAGGTTGGTCAGCGCCCGCGCCTCCGACATGAAGCGGTCGATGCCGAGGATCAGCGCGATCGACGCGACCGGGATCGTGCCGATCGAGGCGAGCGTCGCGGCGAGCACGATGAAGCCCGAGCCGGTGACGCCGGCCGCGCCCTTCGAGGTCAGCAGCAGGATGCCGATGATCGAGAGCTCCTGCACCAAAGTGAGCGGCGTGTTGGTCGCCTGGGCAAGGAAGATCGCCGCCATCGTCAGGTAGATGCAGGTGCCGTCGAGGTTGAAGGAGTAGCCGGTCGGGATGACGAGGCCGACCACCGAGGGCTTGGCGCCGAGATTCTCCATCTTGGCGAGCATGCGCGGCAGCACCGATTCAGAGGAGGAGGTGCCGAGCACGATCAGCAGCTCCTCCTTGATGTAGCGGATGAATTTCACGATCGAGAAGCCGGCGAGCCGTGCGATCGTGCCGAGCACCAGGAAGATGAAGATCAGGCAGGTCGCGTAGAAGGCCAGCATGAACTGGCCGAGCGAGACGAGGGTCGAGACGCCGTATTTGCCGATCGTGAAGGCCATCGCGCCGAAGGCGCCGATCGGCGCGAATTTCATGATGATGCCGACGATGCGGAAGAAGACATGCGAGGTGTCGTCGATCAGCTTCAGGAGCGGCTTGCCGCGCTCGCCGAACATCTGCAGCGCGAAGGCGAAGAGGATCGCGAACAGCAGGACCTGCAGGATCTCGCCCTTGGCGAAGGCGTCGACCACCGTGTTCGGGATGATGTGGAGCAGGAAGTCGACGGTCGACTGCTCCTTCGCCTTCGCGGTGAACTCGGCGATCGACTTGGTGTCGATGGCGGAGGCGTCAATGTTCATCCCGACGCCGGGCTTCCAGAGGTTGATGACCAGCAGGCCGACGATCAGGGCGAGGGTGGTCACGGCCTCGAAATAGATCAGCGCCTTGAGGCCGACCCGCCCGACCTTCTTCAGGTCCTGCATACTGGCGATGCCGTGCACCACGGTGCAGAAGATGATCGGCGCGATGATCATCTTGATGAGCTTGATGAAGCCGTCGCCGAGCGGCTTCATCTTCTCGCCGATCTGCGGATAGAAATGGCCGAGCAGCACGCCGATCGCGATGGCGGTCAGCACCTGCACATAGAGATGCTGGTACCATTTGCCGCCATGCGCCGATGCGACCGGCTGGGCTGAAGATGCAGTTGCCATGTGGTCCTCCCGCGGCGGCGATTGCTGGTTTCGCCTTATGCGCGAGTGTGAGCGTGCTTTTTCGCGCCGTCAAAGCGATATAGAGGCTTGTGCAGAGTTCCTCTCGAGGATCGATCGCTGTCCTGCATTTTGATCGGCCTGATCAAAATGCAGCGCGATCCAACGGAGCGCCCGCGGCGAGGGCGAAGGAAGAATGCGGGTACTCGTCACCGGCGCGGCCGGATTCATCGGAGCCTATGTGGCGCGGGCGCTGGCGGCGCGGGGCGATGCGGTCACGGGCCTCGACAGCTTCGATCCGTATTACGATCCGGCGCTGAAGCACGACCGCGTCGCGGCGCTGATCCCGGAGATCGAGGTGGCACGGGTCGATATCGGCGACGCGGCGGCGCTGAACGCGCTTTTCGGCCGCGTGCGGCCCGAGCGGGTCGTGCATCTCGCGGCGCAGGCCGGCGTGCGCTACTCGCTGGAGAACCCGCAGGCCTATGTGGCGAGCAATGTCGCGGGCTTCGTGAACATGCTGGAGGCGAGCCGCGCGGCCGGCGTCTCGCATCTCGTCTACGCCTCCTCGAGCTCGGTCTATGGCGGCGGCGCGACGCCGCCCTTCAGCGAGGCGCAGCGGATCGATCGCCCGCTATCGGTCTATGCCGCGACCAAGGTCGCGGACGAGGCGCTGGCGCATGCCTATGCGCATCTCTACGGGATGGCGCTCACGGGGCTGCGCTTCTTCACGGTCTACGGCCCCTGGGGGCGGCCCGACATGGCGGCGCTGATCTTCCCGCGGGCGATTCTTGCCGGGCGGCGCATCCAGCTCTTCAACGAGGGGCGCATGCGGCGCGACTTCACCTATGTGGACGATATCGTCGCCGGCGTCGT
>JBDHTH010000530.1:0-2836 GCA_039808545.1 Phreatobacteraceae bacterium
AGGTGATCCGCCTCGGCGACGAGAAGGAGCGCCTCTACCGCGAGCTCTACGCGCCCAAGCTGGCGCCGCTGCCCGGCCTGCCGCCGCTGCTCGACGCGCTCGACCGCGCCGGCATCGCGATGAGCGTCGGCACGGCGGCGCCCCTCGACAATATCGCGCTGATTCTCGGCGGCTTGCAGATCACCGAACGCTTCCGCGCCGTGGTGTCGCCGGCCCTCGGCCTGCGCGGCAAGCCGCATCCCGACATGTTCCTGGAGGCGGCGCGGCGCATGGGCGTGGCGCCCGCCGACGTGATCGTCTTCGAGGACGCCCCGCTCGGCGTGGAGGCGGCGCGCAGGGCCGGCATGCGCTCGGTGGCGGTGCTCACCACGCTGCCGGCCGAGGCTTTTTCGGCCGACAATGTCGTCGCGCGAATCCGCGACTTCACCGCTGCCGAGCTGCGGCCGATCCTCGGCCTGCCGGCCTGAGATGTGGACCGCGACGGTCCTCACGCTCTTTCCCGAGGCCTTTCCGGGCCCGCTCGGCCTCTCGCTCGCCGGCAAGGCGCGCGGGCAGGCCTGGGACGTCGCGGCGCGTGACATCCGTGACTTTGCGACCGACAAGCATCGTTCGGTCGACGACACGCCGGCCGGGGGCGGCGCCGGCATGGTGCTGCGCGCCGATGTCCTGGCCCGCGCCATCGATAGGGTGGCGCCGGAGGGCGCGCCCCGCCTGCTGATGAGCCCGCGCGGCCGCCCGCTCACCCAGACGCGGGTGCGCGACCTCGCGGCGGGACCGGGCGCGCTGATCGTCTGCGGCCGCTTCGAAGGGGTGGATGAGCGCGTCATCGCGGCGCGCGGCCTCGAGGAAGTGTCGATTGGCGACTATGTGCTCTCGGGCGGCGAGGTCGCCGCGATGGTGCTGATCGACGCGGTCGTGCGCCTCCTGCCCGGTGTCATGGGCGCCGAGGCCTCGGGCATCGAGGAGAGCTTCGAGAACGGCCTCCTCGAATATCCGCACTACACCCGCCCGCGCGATTTCGAGGGCCGCTCCATTCCCGAGGTGCTGCTCTCGGGCGACCATGGCGCGATCCGCGCCTGGCGCCGCGCCGAAGCCGAGCGCCTGACGCGCGAGCGCCGTCCGGACCTGCTGGCCGGCGATCCGGCCGAAACGCCGCGCCGCTAGACCCGCTCCTGCGCGGAACGGCGAGCGGTCTTGCGCCTCGACGGCTTCACCGGCCCGAGCCGCTCGTCGAGCGCCGCCGCCATGCGCGCCGCCTCCTCCTTCAAGAGCTCGATGAAGGCGTTGCGCTTGAAGCGCGGCGGCGATTTGTCGAGCCAATAGGCGTAGAAGGTGACCGATACGGCCGGCGTGAAGCGGCGCAGCACGATGTCGCGCGCCGCGAACACCGTCGCGGCGCCCTGCTCGACGAGCGTCACGCCGACGCCGTTCTCCACCAGCGCGCAGGCCGCTGTGGTCATCGGGCATTCGGCGACGGAATCGACCACCACCTGCTCGCGCGCGAAGACGCTTTCGACGATCTCGTGCACGCCCTCGGTGCGCGACATCGTGATGAAGGCCTGGCCCGAAAGATCGCGCGCCTCGATCACCGGCTTGTCGGCGAGCGCATGGCCGCGCGGCAGCGCGCAGATCGCGTCATAGGTGCAGATCGGCTCGCAATGCACGCCCGGTATCGTCACGGGCTTGGAACCGAAGCCGATATCGGCCTTCTGCGAGCCGACGAGCCGCATCGTCTCGGTGGAGTGGCGCGGAAACAGCGTGAAGAAGTCGCGCGCGACGCTTTTCGTGTAGCGCGCGATCGCGATCGGCACGAGCGTCAGCGCCATGCTGGGCACCGCCGCCAGCACCACGGCATGCGCTTCCGAGCGCTGCAGGCGGGTGCAGAAGGCGCCGATATGCTCCAGCCCCGTGAAGGAGCGCTCCACCTCCTCGAACAGCAGCTCGGCATTGACGGTCGGCACGAGGCGGCCGCCGCGCCGGTCGAACAGCGTCAGGCCGGTCACCGCCTCGATCTCGGTCATCAACTGGCTGACGGCCGGCTGCGTGACGTTGAGCAGCGAGGCCGCGCCCGTTGCGGTCCCGGTCTGCATCACGGCGCGGAACCCTTCGATGTGACGGAAGCGCAGCTTCGCCGTCATGCGCGCAATTCTCGCGGGCGCATTTTCGCTGATGCCCCATAACTAGATTTGTGATCCGATCAGACCGCGCGAGCGTTGCGGCCGCAAGCCTTTTTTCGCAAGCTTCGCCCCGACCGGACCTGGGAACGGCGCGGCGCGCGCGAACCGGCAGGCCGAAGCAGGGGGAATAGCGATGACCGATATGATCAAGCGGGGGCTGACCCGCCGCACCACGCTCGGCGCCATGGCGGGCGCCGCGATCGTCATGCCGCATATCTGGACGGGGCGCGCCTTCGGCGCCACCCAGCTTGCGGTCCGCACGCCCGGCGGCGTCTATGACGAGGTCAAGCGCGACACCGTCTACGAGCCGTTCCGCAAGGCGACCGGCGTCGAGATCGTCCCGGTCGCCGCCACCGTCGCCAAGCTGCTCGCGATGCATCGCTCCGGCCAGATGGAGGTCGACCTCATCGACACGGGCGACGACGTGCTGCTCCAGCTCGACCAGGCGGGCGCGCTCGAGCCGATCGACCTCAAGGCCTTCAAGCGCACCAACCCGGACGACATCGAGGCGAGCGTCAAGCACAAGGCCTCCGTCGGCTCGTTCAACTACGGCATGGTGATGGGCTTCCACACGGCCGCCTACCCGAAGGGCAAGGAGCCGAAATCCTGGGCCGAGTTCTGGGACATCAAGGCGTTTCCGGGCCCGCGCACCCTCGCCG
>JBDHTH010000531.1:0-2834 GCA_039808545.1 Phreatobacteraceae bacterium
GCGTCGGTGGCGGCGCCCCACCAGATGCGCTCGCGCAGGCCCTCCGAATGGGGCTCCAGGCGCAGCAGGCCGGGCGGGTTGGGGAACATCGGGCGCGGGTTCGGCTCCGCGAAGCCGTTGCCCTTCAGGATCTCCAGGAAGACCTCGGCATGGCGGCGGGCCATGTCGGCGTCGGTCTTTCCCTCCTCGGGCGCAAAGCCGAAATAGCGCCAGCCGTCGATCACCTGCTCGGGGCTGCCGCGGCTGATGCCGAGCTGGAGGCGCCCGCCGGCGATCAGGTCGGCCGCGCCCGCATCCTCCGCCATGTAGAGCGGGTTCTCGTAGCGCATGTCGATGACGGCGGTGCCGATCTCGATGCGGCTGGTTCGGGCGCCGATCGCCGCCAGCAGCGGAAAGGGCGAGGCGAGCTGGCGCGCAAAGTGGTGGACGCGGAAGTAGGCGCCGTCGGCGCCGAGCTCCTCGGCCGCGACCGCGAGATCGATCGATTGCAGCAGCGCGTCGCCAGCCGAGCGCGTGCCGGAGCGCGGCGAGGGCGTCCAATGCCCGAACGAAAGGAAGCCGATCTTCTTCATGGAATGTCCGCTCGACCAAGCGGCGCGGCGCCGGGCGGAGTCGGCCGCGCACGATCGTGTTGGAGGTGAGGCTATTCGCCGCGATGGCGGCGCAGGCGGACGTAGAACGCGCCCTCCCCGCCATGCGCGATATGGGCGGGCTCGAAGCCGATCACAAGCCGGCGCAGCTCAGGCAGGGCCAGCCATTGCGGCAGCAGGCGGCGCAGAACGCCGGTCTCGGCGTGGAAATCGCCCGTTTCGAGCCTCGGACGGCCGCCTTTGCCGGTGATCACCAGCACGATCGTGCAGCCGCGCCGATGCATGCTTGCAAGAAAGCCGTGCAGGCGGCGATGCGCCTCCTCCTGCCGCATGCCGTGCAGGTCGAGCCTGCCGTCGATCGCGACATGGCCGCGCACGATGGCGCGGCGGGCGCGCCGCTCCAGCGTCACCAGGGCGGGCGCCGGGGACGGCACAGGCTTCGGCGGCGAGGGCGGGCTCGGCATGGGGTTGGCGAGCGTCAGCGCCGACCTGGCGGGCGGCACGGCCTCGAGCGCGGCCGCGTCCGGTTCGGCGACCACCGCACGGCGCTTCAGGCGCGGCGTGACGCTCTCGGTCACCTTGCCCCAGAGGGCGCGCTCCTCCGGGCCGAGGCTGCGCGGACGGCGGCTCATCGGCGCTTGCGCTTCTTGCGCGGCGGCTCCGGCGCGGGGCGCGGCTTCGGCTCGGGCGCGGCCTCGGCGGTGCGCAGCGGATCCACGCCCTTCGGCAGCAGGATCGTGAAGGTGCCCTGGTGCTTGACGCGGCCCGAGACCTGGCCCGCCACGAGGCCGGCGCCGAAGAAGATGTCGGCCCGCGCCGGGCCGATGATCGCCGAGCCGGTATCCTGCGCGATCATCAGGCGGCGGAAGGCCGAGCGGTCGGCCTCGTCCTTCAGGGGGAGCTCGGCATCGATGAAGAAGGGCGTGCCGTAGACATGCAGCTTGCGGTCGACCGCGATGGAGCGCAGCGGCGTCAGCGAAACGCCCTGGCCGCCGATCGCGCCGTCCTCGGGGCCGAGCCCCTCGACCTCGCGGAAGAACACGAAGGAGCGGTTGGCGCGCATCAATTCGCGGCCCTCGACCGGGTTCGCGTAGATATATTCGCGGATCCGGTCCATCGACATCTCTTCGCGGGGCACGATGCCCTTCTCGATCAGGATGCGGCCGACCGGCGTGTAGGGATAGCCGTTATGGGCGTCGTAGTTCAGGCGCACGAAGCTGTCATCGGGGAAGCGGACGCGCAGCGAGCCCTGGATCTGCGCGAAGAAGGCGTCGACCGGGTCGGCCAGCCAGGCGATCTCGAGCTTCTTGCCGGCCAGCACCCCGCTCATGATGGCGGCGCGGTCGTGATACGGGACGAGCCCGTCGTCGCTCTTGCGGAAGACGCTGCCCTTGTTCGGAAAGGTGCCGACGCGCGGGCCGGTCTCGTGCACGAGATCGTCCGGCCGGCGATAGACCGGCACCCAGTAGAGCGGCGTCTCGACGCGGCTGCCGGTCACCTCGGGCTCGTAATAGCCGGTCAGCAGCCCGGTCTCCTCGCCGAGCTTCGCTATCTTGAACGGCACGAACTCGGCCTCGAAGAAGGCCCGCGCCGCCGCGCGGTCCGGCGTGCCGAGCGCCAAGGCGCGCCGGCACGTCGCGGCGAGCGCCTCGCGGATGGTCGGCGTTTCGTCCTCGGCCTCGATCCGCTTCAGCCGCTCGCAGGATTTCAGGAACGTCTTGAACGCCTCGGCGTGGTCGTCCTCGGCCCAGCCCGCCAGCGTCTCGTAGGAGACGACCTCCAGCGCCGCGTCGGGAAAATTCACGGCCGCCGTCGCTCGGCCGGGCAGCGCGGCCGCGGCCAGGAAGAGGAAGCTTGCGAGGGCCCGGCGCATGGCATGCGCGCGGCGCTTATTGCGCCTCTTCGGTGGCGACGAGGCGCCAGTTCGGGTCGCGCGAGCGCAATTCACGCGCGAAGGTCCAGATATCGACGATCTCGGTGACCTGGTCGGCCGAGCCGTCCACCACCGCGCCGCTCTTGTCGCGGATGTTGCGGATCATCTTGGACACGAATTTCACCGTCACCTGCGCGGCGCCGTTCTTGACGGCGGCGTCGATCAGGTCGGCCTTGTCGATCGAGACGAAGCGCGTCTCGACGCTTTCGCCGCGCTGCTCGCGATCCGCGATCTCGGCCGCGAAACTGTCGAAGACCTCCTTGGAGAGGAGCGGCTTCAGCGTCTTGCGGTCGCCGGTCGCGAAGGCCATC
>JBDHTH010000532.1:0-2817 GCA_039808545.1 Phreatobacteraceae bacterium
GCCCCGGCCGAGCCGGAGGCGCCGAAGGCGAGGCGGCAGAATTTCAGCTTGGCGGAAGCCTGGCGGGCGCTCTTGCGGATCAGGTCGAGCGCGATGTCGCGCATCGAATCGTCGTCGCCGTCGAGCACTTCCAGCCCGTTGACGATCGCGCCGACCGGGCTGATCACGTCGTGGCAGACACGGCTCGCGATCAGCGCGGCCAGATCGAGCGGCTCCAGGGTCACGGTCGCGGTCATGCGGGGCTCTTGTGTCGGATGGAATGGCAGGGACGGCGCGAATCGCGCGCGCCGGAAAGCATGTCTTGCATTCTAGATCACGATCCGGACCGATGACACCGATCAGTCCGGCAGCGCCTGGATCAGGGCCGGCCAGCCGGCATCGGCGCGCGCGATCGCCGCCTGCGGAGCGGTAAGGAACGCGGTCCGCGCCGCCGCATCGCCGAACAGGTAGAGGCGGCCCGCGAAGATCGCGAAGACTTCGGGATGGCCCGGCCGCGGCGCTGCGCGGGCGACCGCGATCGGATCGTAGCCGCCGTAGCGCGGCGCATAGACCTCGGGATATTTGAGGAATTCCGCGCGATTGCTCGCGTTGCGGAACTGCCAGAGGCTTCCGCTCCAGCGTGCGCCATAGGCCTCCGCGCCGCGCCGCGCCGCCCCCTCGATCGCATAGGCGACCGGGTCGTAGCCGAAAATCGCGAGCCCCGTCAGCGGGTCCGTGACGAAGCGCCGGGCCTCGACCTTCGCGGTCTCGGCACGCGCCGTCCGCGCCAGGGGCGTGAAAAAACCGCCGATGGCCGCGAATTGAATGAACCCTCGCCGCGACGGAGCCATATTACGCAATGATAATGCCCCTGATTCGGGGCCCCGTCCGGGGTCCCTTCTCATGGGTATCGCCGCATCTGGTATCACGACGGTTAAGCTTGGCCGCCCTGGACGAGGTCACGATGAACGAAAAGACCGCCCGCAACGAGCGCGGCAACTCTCTCGACCGCCGCGCCGCGCTCCTCGCCGCCGGCGCCCTCCTCGTCTCGCCCGGCGCCGCTCTGGCGCAGCGGCCGCGCCGCTCCCAGCGGCCCGACACCTTCTCGCCCGACGAGATCCTCGCGACCGGGCACCGTTTCTTCGGCACGCTGTCGCGCGGCCTCGCCTCGGTGATCGAGCGCGCCTTCGCGAGCCAGGGCCAGCCGAACGGCTACATCCTCGGCCAGGAAGGCAGCGGCGCCTTCGTCGGCGGCCTGCGCTACGGCGAGGGCAAGCTCTATACGAAAAATGCCGGCGACCATCCGGTCTATTGGCAGGGGCCCTCGGTCGGCTTCGATTTCGGCGGCGACGGCAACCGCACGATGATGCTGGTCTACAACCTCAACGCCACGAACGACATCTACGACCGCTTCGGCGGCGTCGACGGCTCGGCCTATTTCATCGGCGGCTTCGGCATGACCGTGATGACCAACCAGCGCTCGATCGTGGTGCCGATCCGCACCGGCGTCGGCTGGCGGCTCGGTGTCAATGTCGGCTACCTGAAATTCACCGACCGCGCGACCTGGAACCCGTTCTGAGCCGCAAGCGGCCGGGACGCCGCGATTGAGGGGGCGCCGCCCGTGCTGTAAAGATGCCGGGCTGCCTTTGTTCGTGGTGTCTGGATCGTCGAGGCCCGGTTGATCGAGTACATCCTTCTCTTCGCGCTCGGAGCGATCGTCGCCAGCCTCGCCTGGCTGCTGGTGCTGCCGGCCGTCACGCGCCGGGCCGCAAGGCTCGCGGCGGCGCGCCTGGAAGACCAGATCCCGCGCTCGCTGGAGGAGATCGAGGGTGAGCGCGACGCGTTGCGCGCCGAGTTCGCGGTGCAGATCCGCCGCCTCGAGATCGCCGCCGAGAAGCAGAAGGAACGGCTGAACGAGACGCTGCAGGAGCTCGGCAGACGCGGCGAGGCGACCCGCCAGGCTGAATTCATCGTCGGCCAGCGCGACCAGCTCGTGGCGGAGGGTCGCCAGCGCGAGGCCCAGCTCCAGCAGGCGCTCGACAGCACGCGCGAACAGCTTGGCAGGACCATGCAGGCGCTCGCCGAGAGCCAGAAGACTGTCGCGGAGCGCGAGGCGGCGCTCGGCCTCGTCCAGAAGGCGCTCGGCGAGAAGACCGCCTTCGTCGACGGCCAGCGCATCGAGCTCGCGACGCTGAAGACCCAGCTCGAAGCCGGCAGGATCGCGCTCGGCGAGGCGCAGGCCGAGATCGCGGCGCGGCAGAAGGATAGCCGGACGCTCGGCGCGGCCCGCGACGAGGCCGCGAAGCTGGCCCAGCGCCTCGCCGCCGATCTCGAGCGCAAGGACGACCTGATCAAGGATCTGGAGGGCGGCCTGACGCCGCTCGCCGAGGCCCGGCTCGGCCTCGTCCGCGAGATCGCCACGCTCTCCGACGCCGTCACCGGCGCCGACGTCGCGAGCCCGGAGCTGGCCGAGCAGCTGAGCGAGACAGCCGCGCGCCTCGTCGCCGTCGCGGCGAGCGCCGAGCCGCGCGGGCCGCTCGCCGCGATCATCGAGACGACGCGGCTCCTGCATCGCGGCGATCCGCCCGGCGCCGACCGCTCGCTCCTGACCCGCATCGCCGAGGCGGCCGACACGCTCGCGCCGCCGGCCGAGAAACCCACGCCGGTCGCGCCGCCAGCCCGCCTCACGGCCGCGAGTTGAACGACGCGGCGCAAATCCCGCCGCAGCCGAGGCCGCCATGGCGATCGAGCGCGTATCGACCCGCAGCATAACGGCCGCCGCCGCGTCGGAAGCGCTCGACCTGTCGAGCCTGAGAATCGGCCAGGAGATCGAGGCGC
>JBDHTH010000533.1:0-2805 GCA_039808545.1 Phreatobacteraceae bacterium
TGCGGGGGCTGCCGATATAGTCGACGGGACCGGGAAAATGCGTCTTGCGCATCGCCTCGTCCCACTCGAAGCCGCCCGTGGCGAGGATCACGCCACGGCGCGCCATATAGCGGCGGATCACGCCGTGCTGCTCGGTCTCGACGCCCGTGATCCGCAGCCCGTCGGAATCGAGCAAGAGCCTGCGCGCCGATGCCTCGAGCTCGAGCCGGCAGCCGGCGTCCAGGGCGCCCTTGATCAGGCCGGTCATCAAAGCAGTTCCCTGGCCGCGCCGGTTCGTCAGCCCGCGCCAGAAGAGAACCGGCGCCATGCGGAAGACGGTCTTGAAGAAACGCCTCTGAATGTCGTGCGCCAGCTCCTGATAGGTGAAGATATGCGGCAGCGTGGAGCCCCGCAGCTTGCGCCTATATGGGCCGAGGATGTTGCGGCTCAGTAGCTTCGGGGAGATCGTGCGCCCGCCCCGCTTTCCGCCGGGATATTCCGCGAAGGGATCCGATTCGTGCGTGATCGCGAATTCCAGCGGCGTATTCTTCTCGACGAACTCAAGCATGGCCGGTGCGTTCTCGGCGAAGGCCTGCCACAGCCCGTCCTCCGTTTCGGCCCAGCCTTCCGGCGCCGTCGCCCGCAGATAGGTCAAGGTCTCGGCCGGGCTGTCCTGCATCCCGGCTGCACGCATCAGATGGTTTGCCGGAACCCAGGTTCCGGCCCCCGACATCGCGCTCGTTCCGCCGAGCAGCGACGACTTCTCAAGCACGATCACTGCAGCCCCGCCCTTGGCGGCGGTGAGCGCCGCGGTGATGCCGGCCGAGCCCGAGCCGACGACGACGACGTCGGCGACGATCGTTTCCGGCGCGTCCGCCCGTGCTGCTGTGTTCGTCATTTCGAAAAGTCTTTCTGGATATCCCGGCAACGCGGAGTTGGGATGACGCATGGCGGTGGCGCTCAGCCGGCTCTTGCGCCCCTGCGCTCCATGCGTCGCAGCAGAAGCGACAGGGGAAAGCACATCAGGAAGTAGAGCGCACCAACCATGATGTAGATTTCCAATGGCCGGAAATATTCCGCGCTCAGGTCCTGGGCGCGGAGCATCAGATCGGGCGCTGCGATCAGCGAGGCGACCGAGGTGTCCTTCAGGAGATTGATCATGACGTTGCCGATCGGCGGCAGCACGACCCGTATGGCCTGCGGCATCACGATCCAGCGCATCGACTGATACGGCGTCATGCCGATCGCCAAGGCCGCCTCCGACTGGCCGCGCGCGATCGCCTCGACGCCGGCGCGGTAGATTTCAGCCATGTAGGCCGCGGTATTGAGTCCGAGCCCGAGCGCCGCAGCCTGGAAGGAGGTCAGCTTCAGACCGAACTCGGCGAGCCCGAAATAGATCAGGAAGAGCTGGATCAGCGCCGGCGTGCCGCGAAATATCTCGACATAGCCGGTGGCGAGCCGTCGTAGCAGAGCGGAGCGGCTTCGCCTGAGCAGCGCGACGATCAGCCCCCAGCTCAGGCCGATCAGGAGGGCCACGAAGGCGAGTTGGATCGTCGCCAAGACCGCGGACAGCAATTGCGGATAGATCGCGAGCCAGAGGGCGATCATACCGGCTGCCTCGCGAGAGGGTCGAATTGCCGCTCCGCGCGCCTGAACATTCGCGAGATGATCAGGCTCAGGACGAGATAGATGCACGCGGTCAGGAAATAGATCTCCGTGCTGCGAAAGGTCTCGCTGACGAGCAGCTTCGCCTTGTAGGCGAGCTCCGGCGCCGCCGCCGCGGAGGCGAGCGAGGTGTGCTTCAACAGGCCGATGCAGAAATTGCCGACCGCCGGCAACGCGATCCTGATCGCCTGCGGGACGATGATCGAGACCATGATCCGGCCCTCGGTCATGCCGATGGCCTGCGCGGCCTCACGCTGACCGCGATCGACTGCGGCGATGCTGCCGCGGAAGATCTCCGAGCAGATCGCCGCGCCGTTCAGCCCGAAGCCGATCGTCACCGCGACGGTCGCCGGAAGCTGCACACCCAGCCGCGACAGGCCGAAATACAGGATAAAGAGCTGCGTCAGCACCGGGATGTTGCGGAAGATCTCAAGGAAGGCCAGCGCGATCCAGCGCAGCGCGAAGATGCGCGCGTCGCGCATCAGGGCGACGACGGCGCCGAAGACGCAGGCCGCGACGCTCGCGGCAACGGTCAGCCCGATCGTCGTGAGCGCGCCATCCGCAAGCGCCCTCAGGAAATTCGGCCAGTCGGCCAGCCTCGCGAGGATCTCGGCGATCATCGTTCAATGCTCGAGCACGGCGCGCAGGAAATCGCGCGTGCGCGCGTTCCCGGGCTCCCGGAAGATCTGACGCGAGCTGCCTTGCTCGACGATCGCGCCGTCGGCCATGAACACGACCTTGTCCGAGACGCTTTCCGCGAAGCGCATCTCATGCGTGACGATCACCATGGTCATGCCGTCTTCCGCCAGCCGGCGCATCACGGAGAGCACCTCGCCGACCAGCTCCGGGTCGAGCGCGGAGGTCGCCTCGTCGAACAGCATGAGCTTGGGGTTCATCGCCAGCGCGCGGGCGATCGCCACACGCTGCTGCTGGCCGCCGGACAGGCGATCCGGGTACTCGTCCCGCTTGTCTGACATCCCGACGCGTTGCAGCATCGCCAGCGCCTGGTCGCGGACCTCGTGCTTGGGACGCCGCAGGACCTTGACCGGCCCGATCATGACGTTCTCGAGCGCCGTCAGATGCGGGAACAGGTTGAAGCGCTGGAAGACCATCCCGATCTCAGCCCGCATCCTCGCGAGTTGCCGTGTCGGCATCGGCAGG
>JBDHTH010000534.1:0-2792 GCA_039808545.1 Phreatobacteraceae bacterium
AGCAGAGCGGCATGCCGGGCTTCCGCCTGGCGCGGCTCGAAGTCCATGCCGACCTGCTGGAGATGATGCGCAAGGATGCCCAGCGCATCGTTACCGATCTTGGCAAGGTCACGCGCGAGCGCCGCCAGGCGCTGACCACCCTCCTCCACCTGCACGAGCGGGCCGATGCGGTGCGCTTGATCGAGGCGGGATAGCCCGGAAGCGAGGAACGCCCATGCCGGACCTCTCCATGCTCCTCGTTTTCGCGAGCGCCTGTCTGGTGCTGACCGCGACGCCCGGCCCCGACATGCTGCTCGTCGCCTCGCGCAGCCTCAGCCAGGGCCGCGCCGCCGGGCTCCTGACCTATGCGGGCATCGCGGCCGGCAGCTATTGCCACGCGATCGCCGCCGCTCTCGGGCTCTCGCAATTGCTGATCGCGGTGCCGGCCGCCTATGAGGCGATCCGCTGGGCCGGGGCGGCCTACCTGCTCTATCTCGCCTGGAAGGCGATCCGCGCCACGCCAGCCGCGTTCGCGCTGGATCCCAGCGCCGGACGTCGGCCGCTCGCGCGCATCTTTGTCGACGGCTTCCTCACCAACCTCCTCAACCCCAAGGTCGCGCTGTTCGTGCTGGCGCTGTTTCCGCAATTCGTGCGGCCCGAGGCGGGGTCGATCCTCGTCCAGATGCTGGTGCTGTCGACGATCCTCAACGGCATGGGGCTCGTCGTGAACGGCGCCGTGATCCTGCTGAGCGGCCATCTCGGCTGGCGGCTCGCCGGCGCGGGCCGATACCGCAGGCTTCCGCAATATCTGCTGGCGACGGTGTTCGCTGCGCTCGCCGGCCGGCTGCTGCTCGGCGGGCGCGACTGAAGATCCGATGCATCCATCCTAGCGGCGATCGCCGCTTTGGGAAGGCCCGCGAGCGCGGCGGGGCGCTGCATTGTTGTGAGTTCCCGGATCGATTGCGCCGGCCGATAAGACGCGCCCGATCGACAAGGAACGCCGCATGACCTCCGTGCCCGCCCTCATGCCGCCGATCAGCCCGCGCGGCATGCTCGCCGTCGATGCCCTGATGCCCCCGCCGGAGGCGCGCCAGCGCGCCCGCCACCTGCTCAGGACCGCGCGCAGTGCGGCGCTCTCCACGCTCGATCCGAGCGGCTATCCCTATGCGTCGGTCATCGTCGTCGCGACCGATCAGGACGGTACGCCGGTCTTTCCGCTGGTCGCTCCCGCCCTCCAGGCCCGCAACATCCTCGCAGATCCCCGCGTCGCGCTCGCCTTCGCGGAGCCGGGCGCCGTCGATCCGATGGCGCGGATGACGCTGGTCGGCCGCGCCGTTCCCGTGGCCGAGGACAGGATCGACATCGTCCGCCGCCGCTATCTCGCGGCCCGCCCCAAGGCGACGATCCTGACCACGATCAACGCCCGATTCTTCCGGCTGGTCATCGAGGCGGTCAGCTTCCTTGGAGGCGCCAACCGCATCGCCCCCGCCGACCTCCTCACGGATCTCGCCGGCGCCGATACACTTCTGGCGGCCGAGGCCGAGATTCTCGCCGCGATCAATGCCCGGCCGGGCGGCGGCGAGGCCTATGCGGTCCGCCAGGGAGGACGGCCGGGGCGCTGGCGCGCCGTCGGGCTCGATCCGGAAGGGCTCGACCTGGCACGCGGCGAGGAGGCGCTGCGCGTCCCGCTGCCAGAGTGCGCCACGACGCCCGAACGCTTCCTCGCGCTGCTCGACCGGGCCGGCTGACTACTCCACGGTCACCGATTTCGCGAGGTTGCGCGGCTGGTCGACATCGGTGCCCATCACCACGGCCGTGTGATAGGCGAGAAGCTGGATCGGCAGCGCATAGACGAGCGGCGTGATCGTCGACGGCATGTCGGGCATGACCAGCGTCGCCATCGTCTCGACGCCCGCCGCCTCGGCGCCCTTCTCGTCGGTGATCAGGATGATCCGGCCGCCGCGCGCCGCGACCTCCTGCATGTTGGAGGCGGTCTTCTCGAACACCCGGTCATGCGGCGCGATCACCACCACCGGCATGTTCTCGTCGATCAGCGCGATCGGCCCGTGCTTCAACTCGCCCGCCGCATAGCCTTCGGCGTGGATGTAGGAGATCTCCTTCAGCTTCAGCGCCCCTTCGAGCGCCAGCGGATAGCTTGTGCCGCGCCCGAGATAGAGCACGTGCTTGTATCTGGAGAGCTCCTTGGCGAGCGTCTCGATCTGCGGCTCGAGGCGCAGAGCCTCGTTCATCAGCCGCGGCACCTCGGTCATGGCGCGCACCAGCTTTCCGGAATCCTCGGCCGTGAGGTGCCCGCGCGCCAGCCCCGCCCCGACCGCGATCGACAGCAGCGCCGCGAGCTGGCAGGTGAAGGCCTTGGTCGAGGCGACGCCGATCTCCGGCCCCGCCAACGTCGGCATTACCACATCGCTCTCGCGGGCGATCGAGGAGGACGGCACGTTGACGACCGACATCACGGTCTGCCGGCTGTCCTTGGCGTAGCGCAGCGAGGCGAGCGTGTCGGCCGTCTCGCCCGACTGCGAGACGAACAGCGCGAGCCCGCCCGGCGCCAGCGGCGATTCCCGGTAGCGGAACTCAGAGGCGATCTCGATGCCGGTCGGGATGCGCGCGAAGCGCTCGAACCAGTAGCGCGCCGTCATGCCGGCATAGAAGGCCGTGCCGCAGGCCGAGATCTCCAGCCGCGCGACGTCGTTGAAGTCGAAGGGCAGCTTGCCGAGGCGGATCTGCTCGGCCGTGAGGTCGCAATAGCCCGCGAAGGTATGGGCCACGACCTCGGGCTGCTCGTAGATCTCCTT
>JBDHTH010000535.1:0-2783 GCA_039808545.1 Phreatobacteraceae bacterium
CCAGAAGAAGCTCGGCGATCTCTTCGTGCATCAGGTCGAGGTGGTGAGCGGCACGCTGGCGATCGGTGCGGCGCTGATCCTGACGGTCGACCATGCGCGGCGTGCCGCGATCCGCGGCCACCATTCGGCGACGCATCTGCTGCACGAGGCGCTGCGCGAGGTGCTTGGCGATCATATCGCCCAGAAGGGCTCGCTGGTCGCGCCGGAGCGGCTGCGCTTCGACTTCTCGCATCCCAAGCCGATCGCGCCGGAGGAACTCGCCGAGGTCGAGGCCCGCGCCAATGCGGCGGTGCGCCAGAACGCGCCGGTCACGACGCGGCTGATGGCGGTGGACGATGCCGTCGCCTCGGGTGCGCGCGCGTTGTTCGGCGAGAAATACGGCGACGAGGTGCGGGTCGTGTCGATGGCCGAGAAGGCCGACGGCAAGCCCTTCTCGATCGAGCTGTGCGGCGGCACGCATGTGGCGCGCACCGGTGATATCGGCCAGATCCGCATCGTCCAGGAGGCGGCGGTGGCGGCCGGCGTGCGCCGGCTGGAGGCGCTTTCGGGCGAGGCGGCGCGCCAGCATGCCGTGGAGGAATCGCGCCGGCTAGCGGCGATCGCCGGGCTCCTGAAGGTGCCGGCGCGCGAGGCGGAGGCGCGCCTGGAGCAGATCCTGGAGGAAAAGCGCAAGGTCGAGCGCGAGCTCGCCGAGGCGAAGAAGAAGCTCGCCATGGGCGGCGGCGCGGCCGAGGCCGACCAGCCGAAGCAGGTCGGCGCCGTCAAGCTGCTCGGCCGCGTCCTCAAGGGCGTCGAGAGCAAGGATCTGAAGAGCCTTGCGGACGAGGCCAAGAAGCGGATCGGCTCCGGCGTCGTGGCGCTGGTCGCGGTGGCGGAGGACGGAAGGGCCGGGCTCGTCGTCTCGGCGACGCCCGATCTTGCCGGCAAGGTCGATGCGGTTGCGCTGGTCAAGGCCGGCGTCGCCGAGCTCGGCGGCAAGGGCGGCGGCGGGCGGCCCGACATGGCCCAGGGCGGCGGGCCGGACGGCGCGAAGGCCGAGGCCGCGCTCGCGGCCGTCGAGCAGGCGCTGGCGGCGGCGTAGCGGGGCTGCGGCCTCGACAGGTTTCGTTGCCCGTCCCGAAGGGCGGCTGTCGCGGACTGTGTTCGCAGCGCCGAGCCGCCTCTCGTCGTGATCCGGTTCGTCCGGTCATCCACGACTTGAACGCGGTATGGGCGAGGCGTTTCCGGCCAGATAGATGCTTTGTATTTGACGCGTACGATCGATCGTTGACGCCGCAAGATGTGGATGGCCCGGATGAACCGGGCCATGACGGCTCCTGGATGCAGCCATCAGGGCAAGTTGGAGTTGGATCGGACAAGGCGCGCAACGCGCTCACCTGAAGTGCCCGCCGTCCCCGCTTGACGGCTCGCCCCGCGCGCAGAAATGTTGTCGTGAGGGTGGCGAAGGGCGACTATATGGGCGAGCGGAAGGTCACGGCGCGGCGGCGGGCGTATGAGGTCGTCGAGCGCGACGATCCGGCCGACCGCCTCGGCTATTGGGTGCATGTCGGCATCGTCTGCCTGATTGTCGTCTCGGTGTTGGTCGCGGTGCTTTCCACGGTGCCGAGCCAGCAGGTGGCGCATGGCCGCCTTTTCGCGATCGTCGAGGACGTGGCGGCGGTGGTGTTCATCGCCGAACTGGCGCTGAGGATCTGGTGCGCGCCCGAGCATCCGCTCTACCGCGAGCGCGGGGCGTTCGCGGCGCGGCTCGCCTATCTCGCGACGCCCGGCATGGTCGTCGACATCCTGGCGGTGGTGCCGTTCGTGATCAGCGCCTTCTCGTCGGCCGATCTCGGCGCGCTGGTGGTGCTGCGGCTGATCCGCTTCCTGAAGCTGGCGCGCTATTCGCCGGCGATGCGCTCGCTGGTCTCGGCGCTCTATTACGAGCGCCGCGCGCTGCTCGGCACGGCCGTGCTGGTGTTCTCCCTGGTGCTGCTCTCGGCCTCCTTCGCGTATCTGCTGGAACGCGAGGCGCAGCCCGACAAGTTCGGCACCATCCCGGATGCGATGTGGTGGGCGATCGTCACGCTGACGACGGTCGGCTATGGCGACGTCGTGCCGGTCACGGCGGCCGGCAAGATGCTCGCGGGCGTCACGATGATGACCGGCATCATGATGCTCGGCATCCCTGTCGGCATCGTCGCCTCGGCGTTCGCGCGCGAGGTGAAGAAGCGCGATTTCGTCGTCACCTGGAACATGATCGCGCAGATGCCGCTTTTCGCCGATCTCGATGCGCGCGGCATGGCGGAGCTGATCCGGATCATGACGGTGCATTCGGCCGATCCGGGGCAGATGGTGCTGAGGCGCGGCGATCCGGCCGACGACATGTATTTCCTGTCGGCCGGCGAGGTGGAGCTGGAGACGGAGGGCGGCACGCTCGCGCTCGGCAAGGGCCGGTTCTTCGGCGACCTCGCGGCCTCAGCCTATTCGGAGCACCAGTGCACCGCCAGGGCCCGCGACCGCTGCGAGTTCCTGGTGCTCGGCGCCGAGGGGTTCAACCACCTCATTGCGTCGCAGCCCGATATCGCCGACCGTATACGCCGCAACGCGGACGCGCTCTATAAGCGCGAGAGCGCGCAGGGAGCTGGCGGGCCAGCGTCGGGCTGAAGGCGGGTTGGAAAGCGCTATTCAATGCGTCATGGCCCACGACGGCGGGCTGTCCACGACTTGCGACCAAGGCTCGCGGAAACATCGAACGTCGTGCATGGCCCGGATAAACCCACGTCCAACCGGGTGGACACGAC
>JBDHTH010000536.1:0-2775 GCA_039808545.1 Phreatobacteraceae bacterium
AATGCCCTCGCAAGAGATGCGCCGCGACGATTCCGGGCGCGTCTATCAGCGAGCGCAGGACCGCCGCCCCGGCCTGCGCGGCCGTCCTTTCGACCTGCTCCGCGCCGGAAAGGCGGATTGTCGCGATGAATGCGCCATCCCCGCACCCCAGGCTCGCGAAAACCGAGCAGATCGTCCGCGAGGTCTGCCGGAACTGGCGCACGACGCGCTTCGTCCATTCGGATGGCGCGTCGAGGCGCGCCCGGTAGGCGGCTGAAGTCAGCACGTCGACCGTCTCGGTCTCGTAGAAGTTGAAATATTTCGGCCTGCCCTGGATCGCGACATAGCGGCGTCCGCGAAGAAAGCCCGGCACCACGACGCGTTCCGGAATGTGCTCATGGATGTGCCAGTTGACGAAATCGGCTTCCGCCGCTTCGGCGATCCCGTTCCAGATCGCGAGCACCCCGTTTCCCGCCAGCGCCAATGCCTCGTTCCTTCCCGATCATACGCGATGCAGATGCAGGCCGCCGCCGACATCGATATGGATGCCTGTCGCATAGGGGATAGCGCCCTCCGCGAGCGCCGCCGCGACCTTGCCGATCTCCTCCGCCTCGCCCCATCGCTGCATGGGGATGCCGCCCGCCGCGATGAGCGCGTCGTAGCGCTCCTGCGCGGGCCGGGTCATGTCGGTGCGGATGACGCCGGGCCGGATCTCGTACACGGCGATTCCGGCCGCCGCGAGCCGCGCGGCATAGAGCTTCGCCATCATCGCCACGCCGGCCTTGCTGATGCAGTAGTCCGGCCGGTTCTCGCCGATGATCTCCGCATTGGCGGAGCCGATGAAGATAATGCTGGCAGGTGCTGCGGGGGCGGGGCGGGCGAGCAGTCGCCGCGCGAAGGCCTGCGTCAGGAAGAAGCCGGCGCGCAGATTGATGGACAGGGTCCGGTCGTAGCCCTCGGGCGTCAGGTCGAGCATGTCGCCGCGGCTCAGCGAAGTGACGCCGGCGTTGTTCACGAGGCAGGTCGGCTCTCCGAGATCGGCGGCGATACGCGTCAGAAGCGGCTCGTGGCTCGAAAGCTCGGTGAGGTCGCAGCAGTAGTAGCCGCGCCGCCTTCCGCTTTCGCCGGACATTACGGTCTCGGGGTGATCCTCGAGACTGACGGCGGCGACGTCGAACCCCCGCGCATTGAGCGCGTCGTCGATTGCCCGGCCGATGCCGCGCCCTGCGCCCGTAACGATCGCAACCCTGGCCACCCGGCCTCCTCCTCATCGCCCGGCATTGCTCATGCGCAACGCGCCTTGACAGGCGATGCGATCACTCAGTATGCAACCGGTTACAAAATTGCTGCGATCTGTCAATCGACAGCGCGTCAACCTCCGTGGGAATTCGAGCATGCGGATCATCGAGGCGGCCGAGGCGGCGGGGATCGTCCAGGCCGGCGACAACGTCTTGGTGAGCGGCTCCGGGGGAGGGCACTGCGTGCCCGAGGCGATCCTCGCGGCGATCGAGGACAGGTTCCTGAGCACCGGCGCGCCGCGCGACCTCTGCCTTATCCATGCGGTCGGGATCGGGGATCGCAAGCTGAAGGGGGCGGCGCATTTCCGTCACCCCGGCATGCTCCGCCGTTCGATCGCCAGCGCGCTCGTGGACTCGCCGCCGCTGGTCGATCTGGTGCGCAATGACGCGATCGAATCCTACACGCTGCCGCAGGGCGTCATCGCGCAATTGATCCGGGAGATCGCGGCGGGGCGGCCCGGCCTCATCGCGAAGACGGGGCTGCATACCTTCGTGGATCCCCGCCAGCTCGGAGCCCGCCAGAGCCCGCGATCGACGGAGGATCTGGTCGAGCTGATGAGCATCGACGGGGAGGAATGGCTTCGCTTCAAGCCGTTCCCGCTCGATGTCGTGCTGCTGCGCGGCACGACGGCCGACGAGGACGGCAACATCACCATGGAGCAGGAGGCGATCCCGGGCGAGATGCTCTCTTCCGCCCAGGCGGGGCGACGGCTCGGCGCGGCGGTCATCGTCCAGGTGAAGCGGCTCGCCAAGCGCGGCACGCTGCCGCAGCGCGCCGTGAAGATCCCGGGCATTCTCGTCGACTATGTCGTCGTCGAGCATGAGCAGCGCCAGACCTATGCGAGCGCGTATAATCCGAGCTATGCGGGCGAGCTGCGATTGCCGATGAAGGGCATGCAGGCGCTGCCTTTCACGGAGCGGAAGATCATCGCGCGGCGGGCCGCGATGGAGATCTCACCCGGGGCGGTCTGCAATCTCGGCGCCGGCATTTCGACCGGCGTATCGACGATCGCGGCGGAGGAGGGGATCCTCGACCGTATCACCCTGACCAACGAGCAGGGCTTCATCGGTGGCGCGCCGCTGACCGGCCCGGATTCGGGCGCGGCGCAGAACTACGACGCCATGGTCGACCAGCCCTATCAGTTCGACTTCTATGACGGCGGCGGGCTCGACGTCGCCTTCCTGTCTTTCGCCGAGGTCGATCGCGACGGCAACGTCAATGTCAGCCGCTTCGGCGAGACGATCGTCGGCATCGGCGGCTTTGTGAACATCAGCCAGAATGCGCGCAAGGTCGTCTTCAGCGGCACCTTCACGGCGGGCGGGCTCGAGATCGAGCGCCCGCCCGTCAATACCCAGGCGGCGGGCCAGCCCTATCGCGTGCCGTCGCAACCGGAGGCCGGAGGATGATGATCTACTACGTGGTGCTCGGCATCAGCATCCTGGCCGGCATCGGCGGCGAGACGCTGCTCAAGGCCGGCGCCGACGCGCCGACGCTCCT
>JBDHTH010000537.1:0-2774 GCA_039808545.1 Phreatobacteraceae bacterium
CGGCATCTACATGGTGAGCCAATTCTCGCGCAATTCGGTCGGCGTGATCGCGCCGACCCTGTCGCGCGAGATCGGCCTCTCGGCCGGCGATCTCGGCCTGATCTCCAGCGCGTTCTTCGTCGCCTTCGCGCTGGTGCAGATCCCGCTCGGCGTGATGATCGACCGGCTCGGGCCGAAGCGGGTGATGCTGGGCTTCGGCGTGCTGGCGCTGCTCGGCGCGCTGGCCTTCGCGGCCGCCTGGTCGAAGACGAGCCTCGTCGGCGCCCGCGTGCTGCTCGGCTTCGGCTGCGCCAGCTTCCTGATGGCGCCGATGGCGATCTTCGCGCGCTGGTTCTCGGCACGGCAATTCTCGACGCTGGTCGGCGTCCAACTCGGCTTCGGCGGGCTCGGCACATTGGCCGCGACCTCGCCGCTCGCCTGGTCGACGGCGCATTTCGGCTGGCGCGCCAGCTTCGTCGCGGTGGCGCTGTTCACCGCGACCGCGACGGCGCTGGTGCTGCTGTTCGTGAACGACGACCCGCCCGGCCGGCTGTCAACCGCGCGGCGCCCGGCAGAGACGCTGCGGCAGAGCTTTCGCGGCATCGCCGAGACCTTCTCGGTGCGCTCGGTCTGGCCGCTTTTCCTCATCCATTTCGCCTCCGCCTCGACCTTCATATGCCTGGTCGGGCTGTGGGGCGGGCCCTATCTCGCGGATATCTACGGCTACGGCATCGAGACGCGCGGGCATTTCCTGTTCCTGCTGGCGATCGGGCAGGTGATCGGCGTGTTCGCCTGGGGGCCGGCCGACCGGCTGTTCGGAAGCTACCGCGTGCCGGTGGCGCTCGGCGGCGCGCTTTCGGTGGTGCTGCTCGTCGCCCTGGCGCTCATCGGGCGGCTGCCGGCGGCGGCGCTCGCGGCCTTCATGTTCGTCTACGGCTTCATGCTCGCCTTCGTGCCGGTGATGATGGCGCATGGCAAGGCGCTGTTTCCGCCCCATCTCGTCGGCCGGGGGATCACGCTGCTCAATCTCGGCACGATGGGCGGCGTCTTCGTCATGCAGGCCGTCACCGGCTATATCGTCGACCTGTTCCCGGCGGTTGCCGGCGCCTACCCGGTCGAGGCCTATCGCGCCGCCTTCCTCGCGCAGGCCGCCCTGCTCGCGGTCGCGACGCTGGTCTATCTCCTGGCGCATGACCCCTATGCGCGCTCGGCCTGAAATCCAGCGCGCCGCAGCGTCAACCGACTGATCTCGTTGCGGTGCAACATTTTTTGCAATTCGGGGCTTGATCTTTCTCAAGGGCCTCTGCATATTTGTGCAGTGCGGTAGCGCGCTGATGCGCGTGGCCGCCGCCCTCCTTGGGCGTTTCCTCCCTAGACTTGGGCCGCCAGCGTGAGCTAGCGGCCCTTTTTTTGCCTTTTTTGAGATAAATTCAAAGTTTGCGCGTATCGCGCCCTTGCCTGGAAAATAGGCAGATCCCTGTCGCAAAGGAAGGGAATTGCCTTTGTGCAGTGCAAAATAAAAGCCTATGCCCCGCGGGTTGCCTCGAACAGCGCCAGCGTCCTCCGCGCCATCTCGGCGTGGAGCAGCTCGACCATCCGCCCGTCGAGCTTGATCGCGCCGAGGCCGGCATTCTCGGGCAGCGCGAAGGCCTCGGTGATCCGGCGGGCCGCCGCGACCTCCGATTCGCTCGGCGAGAAGGCGGCGTTGCAGGCCTCGATCTGATTCGGGTGGATGAGCGTCTTGCCGTCGAAGCCCATGTCGCGCGCTTCAGCGCATTCGCGCGCGAAGCCCTCGGCATCCTGCAGGTCGTTGTAGACGCCGTCGACGATGTCGAGCCCGTATGCGCGCGCTGCCGCCAGCACGGTCATCAGCCAGGGCGTCATCGGGGCGCGGCCCGGCACGATGCGGGCACGGCTTTCCTTGGCGAGGTCGTTGGTGCCCATCACCATGACGGCGAAGCGGGTTTGCGGCAGGCGCGCCGCCGCCGCGATGGCAGCGGCGTCGAGAACCGCCTTCGCGCTCTCCATCATCGCCCAGACGCGTGTGCGCTCCGGGGCGCCGAGCGCCGCCAGCCGGCCGCCGACCGTCGCGACCGTCTCGGCGGCGTCGACCTTCGGGATGAGGATCGCGTCCGGGCCGGCGGCGGCCGCGGCCGCGAGATCGGCCTCGCCCCATTCGGTCTGAAGGCCGTTGATGCGGATCACCACCTCGCGGCGGCCGAAGCCGCCCGCCTTGACGATCTCGGCGACCTGGGCGCGCGCCATGACCTTGGCGTCGGGCGCGACCGCGTCCTCCAGGTCGAGGATCACGGCGTCGGCCGGCAGCGTCCGCGCCTTCTCGAGCGCCCGCGCGTTGGAGCCCGGCATATACAGAACGCTGCGGCGCGGACGCACATCCATCGACGAATCTCCTAGCAAGGCCATGCGGCTCGCACCCTAGCGAGCGCACGACGCGCGTGCCAACGTGCGCGCGGCGCAATTCGGGGA
The DNA here is from genome assembly GCA_039808545.1 of Phreatobacteraceae bacterium. Taxonomy (GTDB): domain Bacteria; phylum Pseudomonadota; class Alphaproteobacteria; order Rhizobiales; family JBDHTH01; genus JBDHTH01. The sequence continues at coordinate 2,467 of JBDHTH010000537.1, forward strand.
CAATCATGGCGGACTACGACGTCATCATCATCGGCGGCGGCATCATGGGCTCGGCGACGGCCTATTTCCTCGCGAACGAGCCGGGGTTTTCGGGCCGCATCGCGGTGATCGAGCGCGATCCGACCTATGCGCGCGCCTCCACCACCCTGTCGGCCGCCTCGATCCGCCAGCAGTTCTCGACGCCCGAGAATGTGCGCATGAGCCTGTTCGGCCGCGATTTCCTGCGCTCGCTGAAGGAACGCTTCGGTCCCGATGCCGATATCGGGCTGAGGGAGCCGGGTTATCTCGTCCTGGCGGGAGAGGCCGGC
>JBDHTH010000538.1:0-2771 GCA_039808545.1 Phreatobacteraceae bacterium
GCATGGCCTACCCCTGCGGCCGTGCCGAAGCATTCCGATCGCTACGACGAGATCGTCGCGCAGGCCTGCGCCCTGCCACCGCTCAGCGCGGCGATCGTTCATCCCTGCTCGCCGGAAGCCATTCTCGCGGCGATCGAGATCCGCGACGAAGGCCTGCTGCGGCCGCTTCTCGTCGGTCCGGAAGCGAAGATCCGCGCGGCCGCCGAGAAGGCCGGTGTGGCGCTCGACGGCATCGCGATCGAACCGGCCCCGCACAGCCATGCGGCCGCCGCGCGCGCCGTCGAGCTCGCGGTGGCGGGCAAGGTGGCGGCGCTCATGAAGGGGAGCCTGCATACGGACGAGCTGTTGGGCGCGGTCGTCGCTCCGGGATCCGGCCTCACCACGGAACGGCGCATCAGCCATGTCTATGCGATGAGCCTGCCGGCCTATCCGAAGCCGCTGATCGTGACGGATGCGGCAATCAACATCCAGCCGACGCTGATGCAGAAGCGCGACATCTGCCAGAATGCCATCGACATGCTGCATGTGCTCGGCCTCGCGGAGCCGCTGGTGGCGGTCCTCGCGGCGGTGGAGACAGTCAGCGACCGGATGCCGTCGACGCTCGATGCCGCCGCGCTCACCGTCATGGCGGCGCGCGGCCAGATCACCGGGGCCAAGGTCGACGGCCCGCTCGCCTTCGACAACGCCATCAGCCCGGAGGCGGCGCGAACCAAGGGGATCGTCTCGCCGGTCGCCGGGCACGCCGACATCCTGCTCGTGCCGGACTTGGAGGCGGGCAACATGCTCGCCAAGCAGCTGATCTATTTCGCCAATGCCGATGCGGCCGGGCTCGTGCTCGGCGCGCGCGTGCCGATCGTCCTGACGAGCCGGGCCGATTCCTTGAAGACGCGCGTCGCCTCGGCCGCGCTGGCGAAGCTCGTCGCGGCCCATCGCCGGCCATTGACGGCCCCGGCATGAGCGAGGCGCTCCTCCTCACCTTCAATGCCGGCTCCTCGACCGTGAAGATCGGACTGTTCGCGACGGGCGAGGGGGCTCCGCGGCGCATCGGCAAGGGGCTGATCGACTTCCGGCAGCCGCCCTTGCGGTTCCGGATGAGCGAGGGGCCGGACACCTTCGACATCGCGCTGGAGGCTGGGCCCGACGAGGCGCTCGATCGCATCCTGGAGGAGGCTTTCCGGCGGCTCTCCTGGCATTTCGACCTGCGCGACGTCGTCGCGGCGGGCCATCGCATCGTGCATGGCGGCGATCGCTTCGCCGGGCCCGTGCTGATCGACGCGGCCGCGCTGGAGGCGATCGAGGCGCTGGTTCCGCTCGCCCCGCTCCACCAGCCGCAGGGGCTCGGACTGATCCGCGCCATTCGCCACCTGCGCCCGGAACTGCCGCAGACGGCGTCCTTCGACACGGCCTTCCACCGCAGCAACGCCGAGCTCGTGCGCCGCTTCGCCCTGCCGCGCGCGATGCATGATGCGGGCATCAAGCGCTACGGGTTCCATGGCCTGTCCTACCGCTTCATCGCGGGCGAGCTGGCGCGCAGCGAGCCGACTCTCGCGAAAGGCCGGGTCGTGGTCGCGCATCTCGGCAGCGGCGCCAGTCTCTGCGGCCTGGAAGGCGGCGTCAGCCGCGATACGTCGATGGGCTTCTCGGCGCTCGACGGCATTCCGATGGCGACGCGCTGCGGCGCGCTCGATCCGGGCGTCCTGCTGCATCTGCTCGCGCAGGGCTACGATGCGGGCAGGCTGGAGGACCTGCTCTATCGCCGCAGCGGATTGCTCGGCGTGTCCGGGATCAGCGCGGACAGCCGTGAGCTGCTCGCCGATGCGCGCCCCGAGGCCCGCCAGGCGCTCGATCTATTCTGCTTCCACATTGCGGGAGAGGTCGCGCGGCTGGCGGCGACGCTGGGTGGGCTCGACGCGGTCGTCTTCACGGCGGGGATCGGCGAGCATCAGCCGCCGATCCGCGCCGCCGTGGCGGAGCGGCTGGATTGGCTCGGCCTTGAGCTCGACGAGGCCGCCAACACCGCCAACGCATCGCGAATCAGCCGCGCCGGCGCCCAGGTCGCGGCTTTCGTGATTGCGACCGACGAGGAAACCGTCATCGCCGAGGATGCGATCGCGGTCGTGAAAGCCGCCGGACCGACCGCCTGAGCCGATCGGCGAGGATGCAGCTCAGGCCGCGGTCCTCTGGCTCTCGGTCCAGTTCGACACGTACTGCGCGCCGATCCCGTTCCACGTATCCATATTCCTGCGCACGAGCGTGGACAATCTCTCGGCCTCGTCGGTATAGGCGCCGCTGACACCCTTCGCGAAATCCTGCTGGATGTCGACCGCCTGGGCGGCTTCCTTGCAGCGGCCAAGCTTGGCGCAGAGCTCGGCCTGGGCCTGCATTCTGCGGCCCATGAAGGCCAGGATCTCCGAAACCATCGCGAGCTGGGTTTCCCAGATCTTCTGCGGCAGCACGGTTGCCGAGGCGAGCTGCGCCTTGACGACCTGCATTCCTTCATCGACCAGGGTGGTGGCCTCGATCTGGTCTGCGGCGAGAGAGTTCAAGACAGGCTTCGTCGTAGGCATGTGGACCTCCTGAATTGCCTGAGCCGTCAAAGCAGCGACGGCGGGCAGTTTCCTCCCGGCGCGATGTCCGATCCTTGACGCACCGCAAATTCGCGCACCGCCAGCGGCTTTTTATGGTTCGCGATGGAAGGGCGCGGAGACGGTTGCGGAAGGTCTTGCGCTGAAGAGCGGCCTGGAGATGGAAACACTCCCCGCTGGTGCGGG
>JBDHTH010000539.1:0-2762 GCA_039808545.1 Phreatobacteraceae bacterium
CGCGAAGCTTTACGAGCTTCCATTCACCGCCAGCGCATCGCCTACCAGAACAGCATTTCTCCCGCTGAACGGGGTGAGAAATTCGCCGTCCCCCGCCTGTTTCTCAACGTGCAGGGTGAATTGCAACTGGCCGAGGAAGAACTAATCCTTGATCTGGGCGGATGGACACTCAACGACTGGGCGGCGGAGTTATCCCCGGCGGAGTTTTCCATTCAGGAGACCGCCGAGCGATGGGAAGTCGATCTTTACGGCGAGAAAGTGGGTTACAAGTACCTGGATCAAAACCTCCAGCTTGAAATCGGCCTGCTCAAGCTGAACTGGACGGATTTGCAACTTTCCCGCTGGCTAGACCGGCAATGCCGCCAGCCTGACATTACCCAAGCCGTTCTTCTCGAATTTTGCCGCAAACTCATTGCGTACCTGATAGAAACGCGCCGCCTGGCCCTGAACGATCTTGTCCGGTTCAAATACCCGCTGGCCAAAGCCGTGCAGCAGAAAATCGCCGCCTGCCGGCAAGCGGCTTACGCGAAGGGCTATCAGGAGGGTCTGTTTGGGCCGCAAGCCCAGGTCGAAACGGGCTTTGCCGATGGTTTTGCGTTCGACAAACGCCCGTATCCGGCGGCGCGGTTTTACCAAGGGGCGTACCACTTCCAGAAACACTTTTTCGGTACGGTGGGCGAACTGGATTCTAAAGGAGAGGAATTCGAGTGCGCCCGGATCATCGACACTCTGCCGCAAGTCAAACACTGGATACGCAACCTGGCTGGCCGCCCGCAAACTTCGTTCTGGTTGCCGACTTGCACCGACCGCTTCTATCCCGACTTCGTAGCCGAGCTACAGGACGGGCGCATTCTGGTCGTCGAATACAAGGGGGCGCATTTGGCCGACACGCAGGACACAGAAGAGAAACGGAACATCGGCCAGCTTTGGGCCGAGAAGAGCGGAGGGGAAGGGTTGTTCGTTATGGCTGAAAAGCGCGACGCCCAGGGCCGGGATACGCGGACGCAGATCATCTCTGCCGTGGACGGACAGGCCGCTTGATTCTCAAGACGGTATCTACATGCATCCATTCAACTTGGTTGAACCAAAATTCATGAAAGCAACATTCGATTTACCAGAAGAGCTGATCCGGGAAGTGAAATTGCACGCCGTCCTACAGCGACGAACAATGACCGATCTGGTTGCCGATTTTCTCCGGCAGGGACTCCGCATGGCGTCTCTTGAACCAGCGGAGCAACCTTCGGCCCGTTCAATCCTGGAAATGAGCGACCAGGGACTCCCGGTCATCCGTTGCCTTTCCAATGCGCCAGCGACGCGGATGAGCGTAGAGGAATTGCTCAAACTCGAACAGGAAATCCAAACCAAGGAGGATGCGCAACATGCCGGGATTGCTCCTTGATACGAACGTCTGGATTGCCGCGATCTTTACCACCCACCCTTTTCATCGGCCAGCACAGCGCCTCTTGCAAGAAGCGACGCCCGATAATCCGGCTGTCCTGTGCCGCTCTACTGAGCAAAGCTTTCTTCGTCTGGCCTCCACGCCAACGCTGTTAAAGGTCTACGGCGCCGAAGGCTTGACGAACCGCGACGCCTTGACCGCTCTGCATACTTTACTGGCCCTGCCTCAGATCGCTGAACGCACCGAGCCTCCGGGGCTAACCACTCTTTGGCATCGTCTCGCCTCCCGCGATACGGCATCGCCGAAAGTGTGGATGGACGCTTATCTGGCCGCTTTCGCTATCGTCGGCGGTTTGCGCTTCGTTTCTCTGGACCGCGATTTCGGCAGCTTTACCGCGCAAGGTCTTGATCTGCTTGCGCTTAATCCCGCATCAAGCCGCAATCCCGCTCAGTCTTAGCAGCGGTTCAATCTGCGGTTCGCGCCCGCGAAATTCGACAAAACTGGCCAGCGCCGGGCGCGAACCGCCCACTTCCAGAATACTCTCCCGAAAGCGCGTTCCAGTTGCTGCGTCAAAAATCCCGTTTTCTTCAAAGGCGCTGAACGCATCCGCCGACAGCACTTCCGCCCATTTGTAGCTGTAATAACCCGCCGCATAGCCGCCGGAAAAAATGTGGGTGAAGGCATTGGGGAAACGGTTCCAATCCGGCGGAATCATCACCGCGACCCAAGTCGCCTACTGGATCACCCTCGTGACGGTCGCCGCCCGGCGTCGAGACACGCACGTGCCTGCTTTCCTGCTACTCGATAGCCCAAGGCTTGCGCTAAACGCTGAGGACGACATCGCCTCGCAGATGTACAGGCGATTCTCAACCCAGGTCGCCGTGACTCCTGGCCGGTTTCAGTTCGTCATCGCCGACAACGAGCTCCCTGGTGGGCTTGATCTGAGTTTCGATGAGATCGAGTTTTCGTATGAGGCCCCGACCGTGTCGTCCGTCAAGCACCCGGGCCCTGCTCACGTGCACACGCTGGCAGACGACGACGATCTCATCGACGAGTCCGCGAACTGGTGATCATGAGGTGGCCAGCGCTTCGCTGGCGTTGGATCTCCGCTACTCCGGCGCATTGGGAGGCTGCGATGAGGGCCGGGGTGTGCCTGGCGGATCTACCCGCCCGTGCCCGCAAGAAATCAACCCGTGACGTAACGGCAGGTCAGCGACTTTCGGGAACTACCCACCGACCAACCAACCCAACGGGTAGTTCCCTGAACTACCTGTTTCGGTTTCCCGAAACTCCCGGCCGGAGTCGATTCGGCCGGGAGTTTCGTCGGTGCGGGGCTCGCGCCCGCTGTCCGCTCGTCCGTAGG
>JBDHTH010000540.1:0-2758 GCA_039808545.1 Phreatobacteraceae bacterium
CGGCGCCGTAGATGCCGGTCGGGTGGAACTGCACGAACTCCATGTCCTGCAGCGGCAGGCCGGCGCGCAGCACCATGGCGTTGCCGTCGCCCGTGCAGGTATGGGCCGAGGTCGCCGAGAAATAGGCGCGGCCGTAGCCGCCGGTCGCGAGGATGGTGCGCTGGGCGCGAAAGCGGTGCAGCGTGCCGTCGTCGAGCTTCAGCGCGATCACGCCGCGGCAGGCGCCCTCGCTGTCCATGATCAGGTCGATGGCGAAATACTCGATGAAGAACTCGGCCGAATGCTTCAGCGCCGCGCCGTAGAGCGTGTGCAGCATGGCATGGCCGGTGCGGTCGGCGGCCGCGCAGGTGCGTTGGGCGGGCGGGCCCTTGCCGAAATCGGTGGTCATGCCGCCGAAGGGGCGCTGGTAGATCTTGCCGTCCTCGGTGCGCGAGAAGGGCACGCCCCAATGCTCGAGCTCGTAGACGGCGGCGGGCGCGTTGCGGACCATGTATTCGATCGCGTCCTGGTCGCCGAGCCAGTCCGAGCCCTTGACGGTGTCGTACATGTGCCATTGCCACATGTCCGGCCCCATATTGGCGAGCGAGGCCGCAACGCCGCCCTGCGCCGCCACGGTGTGCGAGCGGGTCGGGAAGACCTTGGTGATGCAGGCGGTTCTGAGGCCCGCCTCCGAGCAGCCGACGGTGGCCCGCAGGCCGGCGCCGCCGGCGCCGACGACCACGACGTCATAGGTGTGGTCGGTGATCGGATAGGCGCGGCCGTTGACGGTCGGGGCCGAGAGGGCGGCGGTGGTGGCCATGAAAAAGGCTCCGCTTTACGCGTGGAAGGCGATCTTGAGGATCGCGTAGGCCGAGGCGAGCGCGACCGCGATCGCGAAGAAGGTGTTGAGCGCGACGAGGATCACCTTGGTGCCCTCGCCATGCACGTAATCCTCGATCACGACCTGCATGCCGAGCCGCATATGGATCGAGATCGACAGCATGAAGCCGAGCAGGATGACGGCGACGCAGGGGTTGGCGAGGAGCTGGACGATGCCGGCATGGTCGCGGCCGATCGCCATCAGCGCGATGATCACCACCGCGACGGTCAGCGGCAGCTGCGCCATCGCGGTCAGGCGCTGATGCCAGAAATGGCCGGTGCCGGATTTCGCCGAGCCGAGGCCGCGGACCTTGGCGAGCGGGGTGCGCATGGTGGAGCGGGAGGTGGTCATGATCGGCGCTCCCTCAGCGAACCATATAGGCGATGATCCAGACGAGGATCGTCGCGGCGACCGAGAAGACCAGCGAGGCCTTGGCGATCATCTCGCGCGTGCCCTTGCCGAGCCCCGCGCCCGTGTCCCAGATCAGATGGCGCACGCCCCCCGCCAGGTGATGGAAGAGCGCCCAGGTGTAGCCGAACAGCACCAGGCGGCCGAGGAACGAGCCGGCGGCCCATTGGAAGGTCGCGTAGGCGGAGGGGCCGGAAGCGGCCGCGATGAGCCACCAGACGACGAGGATCGTGCCGAAATACAGCGCGCAGCCGGTGATGCGATGCACGATCGACATCATCATCGTGAACAGCGGCTTGTAGATCTGCAGATGCGGCGACAGCGGCCTTGCCATCGGTGCCTTCATCTCGGCCATCTTGGTCCTCGTCACGTCCGCGCGTTTAGAAACGTTCGCAAGCATAACCGCCGCGTGCCCGCCGTCGATGCGGAAAATGGCGGAGCGCCGCGAGAATTCGGAAAGACGCATCGCGGCACCGCGCCTGCCGGGCAGGCGAAGCGTCGCAATGCTTCGTAATCTGCGAATTTTGAGCCATTCTAACTTTGCGCGCAATCGGCATCTCACATAGGATCCCTTCGCGATCCACGAAGGAATGCAACCGCCATGCGCTTCGATCTCGTCGATCTCTCGCTGTTCCGGCACGTGGCGGAGGCGGGCAGCATCACGCATGGCGCGGGCCGCGCCAATCTCGCGCTGGCGGCCGCCTCCACCCGCATCCGCCTGATGGAGGAAACGCTCGGCGCGCGGCTCCTCACGCGCAGCCGGCAGGGCGTCGCGCCGACCGAGGCGGGGCGGACGCTGCTCGTCCATGCGCGCGCCATGCTGGAGCAGGCCGAGCGGCTGCGGGAGGATCTCGGCGCCTATGCGGGGGGCTTCGCGGGCCAGATCCGCCTGCTCTCCAACACCAACGCGCTGACCGAGTTCCTGCCCGAGGCGCTCAGCGCCTTCCTCACGCTCAACCCGGCGATCAGCATCGACCTCGAGGAGCGGCTATCGGACGAGATCGTCGGGCTGGTCGCCGAGGGGGCGGCCGATATCGGCATCGTCGCCGCCACCGTCGATTTCGGCGCGCTCGAAACGCATGCGTTCCGCAAGGACCGGTTCGTGCTGGTCGTCGCCCGCGAGCATCCGCTGGCGGGGCGCGAGCGCATCGACTTTGTCGAGACGCTGGGCCTCGATTTCGTCGGCCTCGACCGGGCGAGCGCCTTGCAGCGCTTCCTCTCGGCCAAGGCGGCGCGGGCGGGCAAGCCGATCCGGCTGCGCGTGCAGCTCCGCAGCTTCGACGCGGTCTGCCGGATGGTGGAGGGCGGCGTCGGCATCGGCATCGTGCCGGAGACGACCGCGCACCGGGCGGCGCGGACCATGGCGATCGTCCCGGTCCGCCTCGCCGACCCCTGGGCGGAGCGCGACCTGACGATCTGCATCCGCAGCCTGAAGGCGCTGCCGGCCTATGCGCGCCAGCTCGTCGAGCATCTCAAGGCGGATGCGTGAGG
>JBDHTH010000541.1:0-2754 GCA_039808545.1 Phreatobacteraceae bacterium
CCTAGCCCCGTGCTCGCGGCGCCGAGCCTTGGCTGCCTCAACGTGCATGCCTCGCTCCTGCCGCGCTGGCGCGGCGCCGCCCCGATCCAGCGCGCCGTGATGGCGGGCGACACCGAGACCGGCGTCATGATCATGCGGATGGAGGAGGGGCTCGATACCGGCCCGGTCGCGATGGTCGAGAAGCTGCCGATTCCGCCTGACGCGACGGCCGGCGATCTCCATGATCCTCTTGCGAGGCTCGGCGCCGACCTGGCGGTGCGGGCGCTCGCCGCCTTCGAGCGCGGCTCGCTCGGCTTCCGCCCGCAGGCCGAGGCGGGCGTCCGCTACGCGAAGAAGATCGAGAAGGCCGAGACCCGGATCGACTGGTCGCGGCCCGCCGCCGAGGTCCACAACCATATGCGCGGCCTCTCGCCCTTTCCGGGCGCCTGGTTCGCCCTGCCGGACGCGCTCGGCGGCGACCGCGTCAAGGTGCTGCGCTCCCAGCGCGCCGAGGAGGGCGGCGCGCCCGGCACGGTGCTCGACGGGGCGCTGACGATCGCCTGCGGCGAGGGCGCCGTGCGGCTCGTCGAGGTGCAGCGGGCCGGCAAGGGCGCGCTTGCCGCGGCCGAGTTCCTGCGCGGCGCCCGGCTCGAGCCCGGCGCGATCCTGCCGTGAGCCACGCCTTCTCGATCCGGCCGGAGGAACCTGAGGACGCAGGCCCGATCCGCGACCTGCTGGTCGCCGCCTTCGCAGGGCCGGCCGAGGCGCGGCTCGTCGACACGCTGCGGGCGGATGGCGACCTCGTCCTGTCGCTCGTCGCGCTGCATGAAACGCAGGTGATCGGCCATGTCGCCTTCTCGCCGGTCGCGATCGAGGGCGCCGGCGCGGCCGTCGCGCTGGCGCCGCTCGCGGTCGCGGCCGGCTGGCGTCGGCGCGGCGTCGGCGCGGCCCTCGTCGGGGCGGCGCATCGCGCCTTGGCGGAGGGCGGCGAGGCGCTGTCCTTCGTGCTCGGCGATCCGGCCTATTACGGGCGCTTCGGCTATGCGCGCGAGGCCGCCGTGCCGTTCGAGGCGCCCTGGTCCTGGCCGCATTTCATGGCGCTGCGCCTTCGTGACGCCGGCCCCGCCGGCGGCCGCCTCGCCTATGCGCGCGCCTTCGCGGCGCTCTCCTGATGCCGCGCTACAAGCTCACGATCGAGTATGACGGCGCGCCCTTCGTCGGCTGGCAGATTCAAGGGGTAGGGCTCGGCCGTTCCGTGCAAGGCGTGCTCACCGAAGCGCTGGCCCGCCTGACGGGCGAGCGCCGGACGGTGGCGGGCGCCGGCCGCACCGATGCGGGCGTGCATGCCACCGGCCAGGTCGCGCATATCGACCTGTCGCGCCCCTGGGCGACCGACACGCTGCGCGACGGGATGTGCGCGCATCTCAGGCCCGACCCCGTGGCGGTGCTGCGCGCCGATGAGGTCGCGGCGGATTTCGACGCGCGCTTCTCAGCCGTGAAGCGCCACTACCTCTACCGCATCGTCAACCGCCGGCCCGACCTCGCGCTGGAGCGCGGCCGCGCCTGGCGGGTGCCGCGCCCGCTCGACGCCGCCGCGATGCAGGCAGGCGCGAACCGCCTGCTCGGCAAGCACGATTTCACCACCTTCCGCGCCTCCGAATGCCAGGCCAAGACGCCGATCCGCACGCTCGACGCGCTCACCGTGACGCGGCGGGGCGAGGCGATCGACGTCGTCGCGACGGCCCGGTCCTTCCTGCACAACCAGGTGCGCTCGATGGTCGGCTCGCTCGTCATGGTCGGCGACGGCCGCTGGACGCCGGATGATCTGGAAGCGGCCCTGAAGGCGCGCGACCGCGCCGCCTGCGGCCCCGTGGCGCCGCCCGACGGGCTCTATCTCACCCGCATCGATTACTGAGCGGCGATCCCTGCGATCGTCGCACGCATTTCGGCGATGCCGATGGCGTCGCGGCTGGAGGTCAGCAGCACCTCCGGGAAGGCGGCGGGGCGCTTCTTCGTGGCGGCGAGGACCGCCTCCACGGCCTTGCGCTGGCCGGGCGGCTTCAGCGCGTCGGCCTTGGTCAGCACGATCTGGTAGGTGACGGCCGCCTTGTCGAGCAGGTCGAGCGCCGGCGTATCGGTGGATTTAAGCCCATGGCGCGCATCGATCAGCACGAAGACGCGGCGCAGCGTCACGCGGCCGCGCAGATAGTCGAAGATCAGGCCGGTCCACTGGTCGACCTTCTCTTTCGGTGCCTCGGCATAGCCGTAGCCCGGCATGTCGACGATGCGCAGCGTGTCGCCGAGCGCGAAGACGTTGAGCTCCTGCGTGCGCCCCGGCGTGTGCGAGGTGCGCGCAAGCTGCTTGCGGCCCGTTAGGGCGTTGAGCAGGCTCGACTTGCCGACATTGGAGCGGCCCGCGAGCGCAATCTCGGGCGGCCCTTCGGGCGGCAGGCCCTTCAGGTCGACGACGCCGCGCACGAAATCCCAGTTCTGCGCGAACAGCCGCCGCCCCGCCTCGATCGCCTCGGGCGTGAACTCTGGCATGCCTGAAGCGCCGGTCGCCATGCGTCGATATCCTGTTCAACGTCATGGCCCGGCTTGTCCGGGCCATCCTCGACTTGCTGCGCCGCCGTCGCTCGCCGGCCTGAAAGACGTGGATGGCCCGCATGAAGCGGGCCATGACGTCGAAGCAAGCTCAGTCCCGAAAGATGGCCGTCACGTATCGGCCGGCTTCTTCTTGGCCCCGACCGCCTTGATGTTGTCCCACAGCTCCAC
>JBDHTH010000542.1:0-2732 GCA_039808545.1 Phreatobacteraceae bacterium
CCGATCTACGGCAAGCTCGACGCCGATCTCGCGGCCGCGCTGATGAGCATCAACGCCGTGAAGGGCGTCGAGATCGGCGCCGGCTTCGGTGCGGCGGCCTTGCGCGGCGAAGACAACGCCGACGAGATGCGGGCCGGGAATGACGGGCCGATCTTCCTCTCCAACCATGCCGGCGGCATCCTCGGCGGCATCTCGACCGGCCAGGAGGTCATCTGCCGCTTCGCCGTGAAGCCGACCTCCTCGATCCTGACGCCGCGCCGCACCATCGACAGCGACGGACGCGACGCCGAGATCTTCACCAAGGGGCGGCACGACCCCTGCGTCGGTATCCGGGCCGTGCCGGTCGGCGAGGCGATGGTCGCCTGCGTGATCGCGGATCATTATCTGCGCCATCGCGCGCAGGTCGGGTGAATTCAGCCATACAAAAATCTGCTACCTGCCGAGCGCCGATTTCATTGATACTGAAATCCCACGCGCTTATGCTGATATCATGAAGCTCTCCGACTGGCTCTCCCGCGCCGGCGTCAGCCGCGTCGCCTTCGCCAAGCAGCTCGGCGTCTCGCCGGCGACGATCACGGCGCTCTGCAACGACGAGACGCCCTGGATGGGCCGCGAGACGGCGGCGCGCGTCGCCGAGCTGACGGACGGCGCCGTCACCCCCAACGATTTCATCGGCCTGAAGGCCTCGCAGAAGGAATACGTGCCCGTGAACCATGCCCGCGTGCAGGCGGCGATCGAGGCCTTCGCGAAAGGCGAGATCGTCGTGGTGACCGACGACGACGACCGCGAGAACGAGGGCGACCTGATCGTCGCGGCCTCGCTCTGCACGCCCGAGAAGATGGCCTTCATCATCCGGCACTGCTGCGGCATCGTCTGCGCGCCGCTGCCCCCCGAGGAGGCGCGGCGGCTGAGGCTCGATCCGATGGTCTCGGCCAACGACGCCCCGCACGGCACCGCCTTCACGGTGTCGGTCGACTACCGGCACGGCGTCACCACCGGCATCTCGGCCGAGGAGCGCACGATCAGCGTGCGCGCCCTCGCCAACCCGAATGCCGGCCCGGCCGATTTCGTGCGCCCGGGCCATATCTTCCCGCTGATCGCCAAGGATGGCGGCGTGCTGATCCGCTCCGGCCACACCGAGGCGGCGGTGGATCTCTGCCGCCTCGCCGGGCTGCCGCCGGTCGGCGTCATCTGCGAGCTCGTCAACGACGACGGCACGGTGCAGCGCGGGCCCCAGGTCGCGGCCTTCGCGGAGGCGCACAAGCTCCAGCGCATCTCGGTCGCCGACCTCATCGCCTACCGGCAGGCGCGCGAGAAGCTGGTGGAGCGGGTCGGCGCCTTCACGACGCAGACCGAGATCGGCGAGGTGCAGAGCTACGCCTATGCGACGCCCTTCGATGCCGTCCAGCACCTCGCCTTCGTCTATGGCCGGATCGATCCGCAGCGCCCGCCCCTCGTCCGCCTGCACCGCGCCAACGTGATCGAGGATGCGCTGCAGGGCGCCTCGGTGATCCATAAGAGCCTCGCGCGCTTCAAGGCGGAAGGCGGCGGCGTGCTCGTCTATTTGCGCGACGGCAGCGCCGGCGTGCCGCTGTCGCAGGTCGGCGGCGAGGAATCGTCGGCCTCGGAAGCGGCCCGGACCGCGCAATGGCGCGAGATCGGCGTCGGCGCCCAGATCCTGCGCGATCTCGGCCTCACCTCGATCCGGCTGCTGGCGAGCCGCGAGCGCACCTATGTGGGCCTCGCCGGCTTCGGGATCGACATCGTCCGCACCGAGACCGGCGAGGGCTGAGCCAGGCCGATCTAGCGGCGGCCTTTGCGGCCGGCGCGATTCGGTGCCACGATGCGTCCGGGGAGCTTCGCAACACGCGGAGGACTGAGATGCGCCGCTGGCTCGGCTCGATCGTCGTGACCCTGCTGCTTGCCGCCACGCTCGGCGCATCGCCGGCCGAAGCGGTCGACGGGCCGGTGGCGGTCGATCTCGAGCTCGTTCTCGCGGTCGACATCTCGTATTCGATGGACCCCGAGGAGCAGGCCCTGCAACGCCAGGGCTATGTCGAGGCGATCCAGTCGCGCGAGGTGCTGGACGCCATCTCGAAGGGGCTGATCGGCAAGATCGCGATCACCTATATCGAATGGGCGGGCTATCACGAACAGCGGCAGATCGTACCGTGGACGGTGGTCGATTCGGCCGCCAGCGCCAAGGCGTTCACGGATGCGATCCTCGCCAATCCGATCCGGCGCGCCTATCGCACCTCGCTCTCGGGCGCCATCGCGTTTTCAACCGCGAGCCTCGACAATAACGGCTTCAACGGCACGCGGCAGGTGATCGACATTTCGGGCGACGGGCCGAACAATCACGGCCCCGCGGTCACCGATGTGCGCGCGGCGGCGCTGGAGAAGGGCATCATCATCAACGGGCTGCCGATCCTCCTGAAGCGCCCGAACACGGCCTGGGCCGATATCGACGACCTCGACCTCTACTACCAGCAATGCGTGATCGGGGGCCCGGGCGCCTTCGTCATCCCGATCAGGACGCGCGAGGAGTTCATCGCGGCCACAAGACGCAAGCTGATCCTGGAGGTCTCCAACATCGCGTTGCCGCCGATCATCCGCGTGCAGGCCCCGGCCCCGCCGCAGCCGGTCGATTGCCGGGTCGGCGAGCGCATGTGGGAGCAGCGCTGGCGGAACTGACGCGGCCGCTTCTACCGTCTGGAGAACTTCGCCACCAG
>JBDHTH010000543.1:0-2726 GCA_039808545.1 Phreatobacteraceae bacterium
GAGAACCGCAAGCTGTTCCAGGCCGAGCCCGCGAAATACGTGCCGCAATATGGCGGCTTCTGCGCGCAGGCGATCGTCGCGGGCCAGAAGGTCGAGATCGACCCGACCGCCTTCAAGATCGTCGACGGCAAGCTCTATCTGAACTTCAGCCATGCGGTGAATCGCGGCTGGGCGAAGGATGCGCCGAAGAATATCGAGGTCGGCAATACCCAGTGGCAGCGGATCAAGGACATTCCGGCCAATAAGCTCTGACGCCAGGCCCTTGCGGAGCGTGAGGCGCGCCGGAATGCCGTTCCGCTATCGCCCGCCGCCCTGTCGCCGGGCGAACGGCGTCAGGAAATAGGGCAGCAGGTAGATCGGGAACTGCGCCAGCGCGAACCAGAGCCAGGCCTCGGCCGGCAGGGCGGTCGTTGCGGCCGCCGCCATCACGCCCATGTTGCGATGTCCGGCCGCGATGGCGATCGCGAGGGCACCGCTCCTGAGCCATGGCCGCCAGACGAGGTAGGTCAACGCGACCTGCGCCAGCGCCAGGCCGAACGACAGCGCGACCAGCGTGAGCACGTAGAGCGGGGTGGCCCAGAAGCGCGCCGCCGCGCCGTCGAAGATCGCCAGCGCGAAGACGAAGAGCAGCGTCACGTTCAGCCCGTCGAGCTTGCGCGCGGCGGCATCGAGGCGGGCAGGGCCGGCAAGGCGGCGCAGGATGAGCGCCATGCCGGCCGCGCCGCCGACCAGCAGACTTAAGCGCAGCGCGAGCCCGGCGACGTCGATATCGACCGCCTGGCCGGCGATCATCGCCGCGAGCGGCGGCGCCGAGACCGGCAGCAGGACGCAGGAGGCGATCAGCAGCGCCAGCGACAGGCTCGCATCGAGGCCGAGCAGCGCGGCGAAGGCCGGCGCCGACATCACTGGCGCGCTCGCCAGCATCATCGCGATGCCGAGCATCACGCCGGGCTCGATGGTGCTGCCGGCAACGCCGTGAAGCGCCAGGCCGACGACCGCCGGCAGGACCAGCATCGTCCAGAGGGTGACGAGCGCGAGCCGCAGGGGCCTCGTCAGCACGACGCGCATCGCCGCCATGTCGATCTTCAGGAAGGCGACGACCAGCAGCAGGAAGATCGATGGCGCCACCAGCGGCCGCGCCAGGCTCGACACGGCGGGCAGCGCCATCGCGATGAACACCGAGAGCGCGACGGCGCGCATGCCCTGCCGGCCGAGCCAATCGAGCGCCGCGCCGATTCGCGCGAGGATCATGCGAGCCGGCTCGAATTGCGATGGGGGAGCATTCCTGTCATTGCCTTGGACGGGGCGGGTGGCCATCATCGCCGCCGAATCCCAATACGCAACTCTCGGGAATGACATGAACGACACGCGATACGACGTCATCGTCCTCGGCGCCGGCATGGTTGGCAGCGCCACCGCGGCGCAGCTTGCGATGCGCGGCGCGAGCGTCGCGCTGGTCGATCGGCAGCCGCCGGGCGAGGCGACCTCCTACGGCAATGCCGGAATGATCGAGACCACGGCCTTCGCGGTGACGGCCTTTCCGCGTCACCTGCCGAGCTTGATGAATTATGTGCTCGGCAAGTCGCCGCATCTCAATTTCCACATGGGCTTCCTGCCGCGCGTCGCGCCCTGGCTCCTGTCCTACTGGCAGGCTTCCTCGCCGCAGGCGATCGTCGCCTCGGCAGAGCGGCTGGCGCCGCTGTCGCGCTTCGCGGTCGGCGAGCACAGGATGCTGGCGGAGGCGGCCGGCAGCGCGCATCTCATCCGTTACACGGGCTCGCTGCGCCTCTACCATACCGATCAGAGCCTGATTGCGGACCGCGCCGAGCATGAATTGATGCTGCGCTACGGCGTCGCGCTACAGATCCTGGATGCGCAGCAGCTGGCATCGCTCGAGCCGAATCTCCGCCCCGGCCTGCGCGCCGCCTTCGCGGCCGACGCCGCCTCGAGCTCCGATCCCGGCGCGCTTACGAAATCCTATGCGGAGCTGGCCTTCCAGCGCGGCGCGACCTTCGTGTCGGGCGATGCCAACCGGCTCGGGCGCGCCGCCGACGGCTGGGCGCTGCCGACCGGCACCGGCACGATCCGCGCGCCGCAGGTGGTGGTGGCGCTCGGGCCCTGGGCCAAGGAGTTCCTGGCGAGCTACCATATCCGCGTGCCGATCGCGGTGAAGCGCGGCTATCACATGCATTTCGCGCCCCAGGGCAACGCGGCGCTCTCCCGTCCCGCCGTCGATGCCGATGGCGGCTATTGCCTGACGCCGACCACCAAGGGCATCCGCATGACCACCGGTGCCGAGTTCGCGGATCGTGACGCCCCGGCGACGCCCGTGCAGGTCGATGCTTCCGAGGTGATGGCCCGGCAGATCTTCCCGCTCGCCGAGCGCGTGGAGCCGCGCCCCTGGCTCGGCCGCCGGCCGAACACGCCGGACGGCGTGCCGATCATCGGCATGGCGCCGGGCCAGCCCGGCATGTGGCTGGCGGTCGGGCATGGCCATTGGGGTTTCTGCCTCGGTCCCGCGACCGGCCGGCTCATCGCCGAGATGATGGCCGGCACCGAGCTCTGCGTCGATCCACGGCCGCTGTCGCTCGCCCGGTTCGGCCGCTGAGGCGGCGCTTTTCGGCCATAATGCGCTGAGAGCTTCGCGGCGCGCGCGGTTGTCGCGCGCTCAATCGGAGCTGAGTTCCATGACCATCAAGAGCCTCCTGCTCGCGGCCTCGGCCGCG
>JBDHTH010000544.1:0-2710 GCA_039808545.1 Phreatobacteraceae bacterium
CCTAATGCGGCTTGGTCTCGCCATGCTTGAGGATCTGGCCGAGGAAGGCCTTGGTGCGCTCGTTCTGCGGGTTGTCGAAGAAGGTGTCGGGCGGCGCGATCTCGACGATCTCGCCCTTGTCCATGAAGATCACCCGGTCGGCGACGCGGCGCGCGAAGCCCATCTCGTGGGTGACGACCAGCATCGTCATGCCGCTCTCGGCGAGCTCGACCATCACGTCGAGCACCTCGCTGACCATCTCGGGGTCGAGCGCCGAGGTCGGCTCGTCGAACAGCATGATCTTCGGGTTCATGCACAGCGAGCGGGCGATGGCGACGCGCTGCTGCTGGCCGCCCGAGAGCTGGACCGGGTATTTGCCGGCCTGCTCGGGGATATGCACGCGCTCCAGGTATTTGCGCGCCGTCGCCTCGGCCTCGGCCTTGGGCGTGCCGCGCACCTTGATCGGCGCCAGCGTCAGGTTCTCGAGCACGGTGAGATGGGGGAACAGGTTGAAGCTCTGGAAGACCATGCCGATCTCGCGGCGCGCTTCCTCGATGCCCTTCATATGCGCGTTCATCGCGGTGCCGTCGACCGTGATCTCGCCCTTCTGGTGCTCCTCGAGCTGGTTCAGGCAGCGGATCAGCGTCGACTTGCCGGAGCCCGAGGGGCCGCAGATGACGATGCGCTCGCCGCGCCGGACCGAGAGCTCGATGTCCTTCAGCACCTGGAAGCTGCCGTAGAACTTGTCGACATGGCGCATCTCGATGATCACGTCGCCGAGCGTATGGGGCTTCGTCGTTTCGGTCGGGGGCATCGTCATGAGAGGCGCTCTCGGCTGCGAAGGAGAGGGCGCGCCCGGCAGGTGGCCGGGCGCGCGTAGGATCAGAACACCGGCATCGGCGGCAGCTTGGTCAGCGGCTGGCCGAACCATTTCTGGTTGATCTCGGAGATCTGGCCGGCCTTCTCGGCCTCGGCGATGAACTTGTTGGCGGCCTCGGCGAGCGCCGTGTCGGACTTGCGGAACGCCATGCCGTTCGCCTGCTCCTTCAGCGTGATCTTCGCCTCGATCTCCATCTTCGGATAGTCCTTGGTGAGCTGGGCGAGGATGGTGTTGGAGGCGCCCATCGCCTGCACCTGGCCCGAGATCAGCGCCTGCAGCGTGGTGGCGTCGTCGTCGTAGCGCTTGATCGCGGTGCCCTGCGGGGCGATCGCCGTGATGGCGGTGTCCTGGGTGGAGGCGCGCGCCACGCCGATCGAGACGTTCTTCAGGTCGTCCGCCCCCTTGATGGCGAGGCTCTTGGGCGCCAGCACGTAGATCGTCAGGGCCGAGTAGGGGTTGGAGAACAGCACCTGCTTGGAGCGCTCGGCCGTGATGCCGAAGGTCGCGATCAGCACGTCGACCTTGTTGGTGAGCAGATAGGGGATGCGGTTCGGGCCGGTCACCGGGATCAGCTCGGCCTCGACGCCGAGCGCCTTGGCGAACAGCTTGGCGACGTCGGCGTCGTAGCCGGCCGGCTGCTGGTTGGCGTCGGTGCCGCCGAAGGGCGGATAGTCGGTCAGCACGCCGACCTGCAGCTTGCCGCGCTTCTTGATCTCGTCCGGCGTCGCCGCGAAGGCGCTGGTTGCGCCGAGGCCGGTCGCCGCGATGCCGCCGAGGGCGAGCGCGCCGAAGCCGCGCCGGGTGAGGTAGCTCATGGTCATGGACGTTTCTCCTTGTGAGGACTTTGCGATGTGAGGACTTGCGATGGAGCGCCTCAGCGCGCCGCGACGAGGAGCTTTTGCTCCATTCTCTTGCTGTAGGCCGAGAGCGGCCAGCAGATCAGGAAGTAGACGAGCGCGACCAGCGCGAAGATCGTGAAGGGGCGGAAGGTCGCGTTGTTGATCACCTGCGCGGCGCGCGTCAGTTCGACGAAGCCGATGACCGAGGCGAGCGAGGTGCCCTTGATGAGCTGCACCAGGAAGCCGATCGTCGGCGGAATCGCGATGCGCACCGCTTGCGGCGCGATGATCAGCCCCATGGTCGGGGCGTATCTGAGGCCGAGCGACTTCGACGCCTCCCATTGCCCGCGCGGCACCACCTCGATGGCGCCGCGCCAGATCTCGCCGAGGAAGGCGCTGGCATGCAGCGACAGGCCGAGCGCGGCCGCGACCCAGGGATCGACGTTCCAGCCGAAGATGCCGGGCACGAAGAAGGCGAGGAAGAGCTGCATCAGCAGCGGCGTGCCCTGGAACACCTTGATATAGGCGCGCGCGATGTTGGCGAGCCAGCCGAAGGGGCTGGTGCGGGCGAGCGCCACTGCGACGCCGCCGAGCGCGCCGCCGACGAAGGCGACCAGCGACAAAAGGATGGTCCAGCGGACCGCGCCGATGATGAAGGCGATATCGGAAGGGCTGAGCTGACGCATGGCGCTTACCTCGTCGGCTTCTTGAGGAACGCCCGCTCGATGCCGGCGAACACGGTCCAAAAGAACACCGACATCGCGAAATAGATGCAGGTGACGATGAAATAGACCTCGAAGGAGCGGAAGGTGCGCGACTGGATGTCGCCCGCCACCGCCGTCAGCTCCGAGGCCGCGATCACCGAGCAGACCGAGGAGTTCAGCATCAGCAAGATGAACTGGCTGGTGAGCGAGGGGTAGATCGCCTGGATCGCGGGCTTCAGGATGATGTAGCTGAAGATCTGCAGCGGCTTCATGCCGAGCGACTTGCCGGCCTCCACCTGCCCCTTGTG
>JBDHTH010000545.1:0-2683 GCA_039808545.1 Phreatobacteraceae bacterium
CTGGACGAAGGATTTCGTCTCCTCGGCGCTGAAGCCGGTGATCCGCGAGATCGCCGAGAAGAAGATCAAGGTCGTCAGCAATGCCGGCGGCGTGAATCTCGAGGCCTGCCGGCAGGCGGTGCTCGACCTCGCGCGCGACAACGGCGTCAGCCTGAAGGTCGCGGTGGTGCGCGGCGACGACCTGCTGTACCGGCTCGATCGGCTGCGCGCCGAGGGCGTCGCCGACATCGACACCGGCAAGCCGTTGCCGGACGATGTCTGGAGCATCAACGCCTATCTCGGCGCCCTGCCGATCGCGGCGGCGCTCGATGCCGGCGCCGATGTGGTGATCACCGGCCGCTGCGTCGACAGCGCCGTGGTGCTCGGCCCGCTGATGCATGAATTCGGCTGGACGGCGAGCGACTACGACCGCCTCGCGGCCGGCAGCCTCGCGGGCCACATCCTCGAATGCGGCGCGCAGGCGACCGGCGGCAACTTCACGGACTGGAAGGATGTCACCGGCTGGGAAGACATGGGCTTCCCGATCGCCGAATGTCATGCCGACGGCCGCTTCGTCATCACGAAGCCGGAGGGCACCGGCGGCCTCGTGACGCCCGCGACGGTGGGCGAGCAGATCCTCTACGAGCTCGGCGATCCGGCGAACTACGTCCTGCCGGATGTCGTCTGCGATTTCCGCGACGTCGCGCTCGCCCAGGACGGCTCCGACCGGGTGCTCGTCTCGGGCGCCAAAGGCCGGCCGCCGACCGGCAGCGTCAAGGTGAGCGCGACATATCAGGACGGCTATCGCGCGACCGCGCTGCTGATCATGGCCGGCTTCGAGGCGGTCGAGAAGGCGCGCCGAGTCGGCGCCGCCATCCTGGAGCGCACCCGCCGGCTGTTCCGCGAGCGGGGCTGGGGCGATTATCGCCGCACCGCGGTTACGGTGCTCGGCACCGAGCAGATGTACGGCGCGGCGGCCCGGCCCGCGGCGCTCGCGGCGCGCGAGGTGGTCCTGCGCCTCGACGTGCATCACGACGAGCGGCGCGCGCTGGAGCTGTTCTCGCGCGAGATCGCGCCCTCCGGCACCGGCATGGCGCCGGGGCGCTGCGCGCTGGTCGGCGGACGGCCCGACGTCGTGCCGCTGGTCAGGCTGTTCTCCTGCCTGGTGGCCAAGCGCGACGTGGCGGCAACGGTCGAGCTCGACGGTAGGACCATGCCGCAGCCCTGGCCCGAGATCGCCCCGTCCTCCGCCCTCCGCCCCGCAGCGCAGCAGGAGACCGTGGAGGTGGAGGCGGGCGTGAGCGTGCCGCTCGTCGCGCTCTGCTGGGGGCGCAGCGGCGACAAGGGCGACACCAGCAATATCGGCCTCATAGCGCGCCGGCCCGAGTTCCTGCCGATCATCCGCGGCCAGGTGACCGAGGACGCGGTGGCGCGCCATTTCGCCCATTTCCTGCGCGGCCCGGTCAAGCGCTACGAGATGCCGGGCTTCGACGCGCTGAACTTCACGCTGGCGCATGCGCTCGACGGCGGCGGCGTCGCGTCGCTGCGCACCGATCCGCTCGGCAAGGCCTTCGCGCAGATCCTGCTCTCGATGCCGATCCTCGTGCCGCACGCGCTGGCGGAGGATCTCGATATCCGACACGCCGACTGAGGGACGCTCATGAGCTACCAGGACATCCTCTACGACGCCGCGGACGGCATCGCCCGCATCACCATCAACCGGCCAGACTACAACGCGCTGACGGCCGGGACCGTCGAGGAATTGATCAAGGCCTTCAACCAGGCGGGCTGGGACAAGTCCGTCCGCGTGATTGTCTTCGGCGGCGCGGGCGCCAAGGCGTTCTGCACCGGGGGCGACCAGAAGGCGCATCAGGCGCACGGCTCGTATTATGGCGGGCGCGGCGTGATCGGCATCCCGATCGAGGAGCTGATCGGCATCATGCGGGCGGTGCCCAAGCCCGTCATCGCGCGCGTGCAGGGCTATGCGATCGGCGCCGGCAACATCCTCGCGACCGTCTGCGACCTGACGATCGCGGCCGACCGCGCGCAGTTCGGCCAGGTCGGGCCGCGCGTCGGCTCGGTCGATACCGGCTGGGGCTCGGCCTATCTGGCGCGACTGATCGGCGAGAAGCGGGCACGCGAGTTCTGGTTCCTGTGCCGGCGCTACAGCGCCCAGCAGGCGCTCGCCATGGGGCTCGTCAACGCCGTGGTGCCGTTCGACGAGCTCGACGCGGAGGTCAGCCGCTGGTGCGAGGAGATCAAGGGCATGAGCCCGACCGCCCTCGCCATCTCGAAGCGCGCCTTCAACGCGGCGAGCGCCCATATCGGCGGCATCAACGATCTCGGCATGTATCTGACGCGCATGTTCTACGACACCGAGGAGTCGCAGGAGGGCGTGAAGGCGTTCAACGAGAAGCGAAAGCCCGACTTCGACAAATACGCGCGCTGAACGAAAAAGGCGGCCCGCGGGCCGCCCTTTCTCCATCGGTTGCGCTTTTCAGCGCTTGCGCACCTGGTCGCGCCGGTCGATCAGCCGGCGCGGCTTGCCCTCGCGGCCGAGATTGGCCTCCTCGGCGAGGTCGCCTTCCTTCACGAGCAGCACGTCGACCTTCACCGAGAGGTCGGCGTGCAGCCGCTTCTCGAGCGTCTCCTTCAGCCCCGCGACATCGCTGACGCCGCGCTTCAGCTCGACCTTGACGGTCAT
>JBDHTH010000546.1:0-2680 GCA_039808545.1 Phreatobacteraceae bacterium
CGGCCTGGCCGGCGGCGGGGCTCGATGCCTGGAAGCGCGAGTTGCTCGGCCATTGGCCGGAGGTGGAGGCGCTGCTGCCGGCCCTCGACCGGCCCGAGGCGATGGCGCTCGCGGTCTACCGCCACCGCATCGCGACGAAGCCTTATGGCGAGCGGCTGGCGGCGATCGGCGATGCCTGGCACGCGACGAGCCCGCAGCTCGGGCAGGGCGCCAATCTGGCGCTGATCGACGCGGCGGCGCTCAGCCATGCACTGGCCGAAGCCGGCGATATCGACGCGGCGCTGAAGCGATACGCCGCGATCCGCGGCCTGCATGTGCGGCTCTACCATGCGGCGAGCCTGCTCTTCACGCCGTTCTACCAGTCCGATGCGCGGCTGCCGCCGCTCGTCCGCGACCTGTTCGTCAAGCCGGCGACGCAGGTGCCGGGCGGCAAGGCGCTGTTCGCGCGGCTGATCGCCGGCATGCTCGGCAATCCGCTGAAGCCGATGGGGTTGACCGCCAAGCGGCTCGGCTGATCAGCCCGCGAAGCCGCCTTCGTCGAGGAATGCCTGCTCTTCCGGCGTCGTCTCGCGGCCGAGCATCGCGTTGCGATGCGGGAAGCGGCCGAAGCGCGCGATGATGTCGCGATGGACGATCGCGAAGGGCAGCATGTCGGCGTTGCCGAGCGCCTCGAACAGCTTCACGCTGCGCTCCTGGTCGGCGAGATCCTCGGAATGCTCGAAGGGCATGTAGAGGAAGGGGCGCAGATCCTCGGCGATGCGCTGGTCGAAGTCCTTGGCGATCGCCGCATCCGCGATGGCGCGGGCCTTGGCGTCGCTCGCGAAGGTCGCGCCGTCGCCGCGCAGCAGGTTGCGCGAGAACTGGTCGAGGACGATGAGGAGGGCGAGCGCGCCATCGGGCGTCTCGGCCCAGTGGTCCAGCGTGCCGGCGCGCGCCGCATCAAGCGTCGCGGCGAAGCGGTCGCGGATCGCCTGGTCGAAGGCCGCGTCCTTCGCCCACCAGCGCTTCGGGCCGGCCTCGCGCCAGAAGGCGATGATGTCGGCGGGCTCGGGCAGGGACATGGGGGCTTCTCCAGCTTCATCGTGGCGGCAGAGCCTCGCGCATTCGCGCGCAGAACGGAACCCGCGCCCGGCATGACCGGCGCGGGCCGCGATGCTGGCCTGCGGTTTCGGCATGTTGCGCAACCCATTCCGTTTCGCTAAAGAGCAGAACCGTAACGTTCGGTTCGGTATTTTCCATCATGCAGACGGCCCCCGAGACAGGCAGCGACGCGCCCACGGCCCGCCAGCAGGCGGTGCTCGATGCCGTGCTCGCGCTGATGGTGGAGGAGGGCGACCAGCTCACGATGAGCGCGGTGGCGCGCCGGGCGAGCTGCTCGAAGGAGACGCTCTACAAGTGGTTCGGCGACCGCGACGGGCTGCTAACCGCGACCGTGCAGTGGCAGGCCTCGCGGGTGCGCGCCGACAATTACGACCGGCAGGCGCTCGACGCCGCGACGCTGCGCAAGAGCCTGAAGGGCTTCGCCGAGAACTGGCTGACGGTGATCTCCAGCGCCACCTCGATCGCGCTCAACCGGATCGCGATCGGCCATGCGGCCTCGGGCAAGAGCAATCTCGGCGGCATCGTGCTCGCCAATGGGCGCTTCGCGATCGGCGAGCGGCTGAAGCCGGTGCTGGAGGCCGGCCGCGAGGCCGGGCTTCTTGCCTTCGACGACAGCGAGAGCGCGTTCCGGACTTTTTTCGGCCTGGTCGGCCGCGACGTGCAGATAAGGCTGTTGCTGGGCGATGAAATGCGCTTAAGCGAGGCCGAAATCGCGCGCGACGCGGAGCAGGCGACCCGGCAATTCCTCGATCTCTACGGCACGGCGAAGCGCGCCGCGGCCTGAGACAACCAACGCAAGATCCAAGGAGAGACCCATGCGTGTGTATTACGACCGTGATGCGGACATAAACCTCATCAAAGGCAAGAAGGTCTGCATCATCGGCTATGGCAGCCAGGGCCACGCGCATGCGCTGAACCTGAAGGAATCGGGCGTGAAGGACGTCCGCATCGCGCTGCGCAAGGGCTCGGCGACCGCCAAGAAGGCGGAGGCCGCCGGCTTCCAGGTCATGACCCCGACCGAGGCCGCCAAATGGGCCGACGTGCTCATGATGCTCACCCCGGACGAGCTGCAGGCCGACATCTATCGCGACGAGCTCGCCGCCAACATGAAGGACGGCGCCGCGCTGATGTTCGCGCATGGCCTCAACGTCCATTTCAACCTGATCGAGCCGCGCAAGGACATCGACGTGCTGATGGTCGCGCCGAAAGGCCCGGGCCACACGGTGCGCTCGGAATATCAGCGCGGCGGCGGCGTGCCGTGCCTGCTGGCGATCGCCCAGGACGCCTCGGGCAACGCCCATGACCTCGGCCTCTCCTATGCGTCGGCGATCGGCGGCGGCCGGGCCGGCATCATCGAGACCTCGTTCAAGGAAGAGTGCGAGACCGACCTGTTCGGCGAGCAGGTGGTGCTCTGCGGCGGCCTGGTCGAGCTGATCCGCGCCGGCTACGAGACGCTGGTCGAGGCCGGCTACGCGCCGGAGATGGCCTATTTCGAGTGCCTGCACGAGGTGAAGCTGATCGTCGACCTCATCTACGAGGGCGGCATCGCCAACATGAACTACTCGATCTCCAACACCGC
>JBDHTH010000547.1:0-2672 GCA_039808545.1 Phreatobacteraceae bacterium
TGGCGGTATTCGCCGCGGAAGATCATGGCGCGGCCGATCTTGTAGTCGGCGCCGAAGCCGAGGATGAGCCGGTCGTCGTTGCGCGTTGAGCCGACATAGTCGTCGCGCGCCACCGCGATCTTGGCGTTGGCGATGAAATAGCGGCGGAAGGCGTGCTCGAGCGTGAGCGAGAGGTCGCGCCGCAGCGTGCCCGAGATGCCGGGCAGGATCGATTCCTCGACCGTGGTGGTGCCGCGCAGCGTCAGCGTCGTCAGGCCGGTCGGCTTCCAGACGAGCCGCCCGTCGATCAGCAGCCCGGAAATGTCCGGCAGGGTTGGATCGGGATAGCGGCGGATCTGCCAGCCGACGCCGAGCTCGCCGGTCAGCGGGCCACGATCGAACTCGATGCCGGCCTTGACCTGCTGGCCGGTCGATTCGTGCATGACGCCGAGCGTGTCGAACTTGTTGTCGTAGATGCGCCTGTCGAGGGTCGCCTCGACGAAGGGCTTGACGCTCGGCGAGAGCGCGTAGGAGCCGCGCAGGATGACGGAAGGCGAAATGTAGCCGTCGCGCTCGAAATTATCGACCGCGCCGTAGCTGGTACGGTCGAGCGCGCCGCGCAGCGCGACCGTCAGCCGCCCGAAATCGCGCGCCACGCCGAGCGTGCCGCCATAGGTGATGACCGGCGTCAGCTTGGAGCCGCCGACCGGATTGTTGGGGTCGTAGGCCGACAGCGTCGAATAGGTCGAGCGGAGCTGGGTCTCGATGCGGGTGTCGCGCGTGACGTCGAAGCGGCCGTCGATCTTCAGGTTGACGTCGGGCCGGTCGTAGCCTTCGAGCCCGTGATACATCGTGTAGCCGCCGCGCAGCAGCGCCTTCACCTCATGCCGCGACCAGTCCGAGGTGGCGTCGATCTCGGCGCCGAGCACCGTGAAGGCCGCGCCCTTGCGGTCGGTCTCGCTGCGCGGGACGTTGGTGTCGTAGCCGAGCGTCGCCTCGATCGCCGGCTTCACCGTGAAGGTGCCGAGCCTGAGGCCGAGCGGCGCGAAGGGGTCGGGCTTCGGGATCTTCGGATCGAGGCGCGGATCGTATTCCTCGACCTCCGGCGTAGCGAGGACGCCCGGCGCGGCGGGCGCGAGCAATGCCGGATCGTTCGGCCGTTTCGGTCCGGGACGCGGCTTCGGCTTGGCGAGGCGGTAGACGGCCGGCCGCTTCGGCGGCGGCTCGGCGCCGGGCTTGGGCGGATCGCCGACATCGACCTTCCAGGCATCGGTGTTCGGCGGGCGCGGCACCTGCGGGGGCGGGGGATTGCGCAGGCGCTCGCGCGGATCGTTGGTCGAGATGTAGCCGGTGGTTCCGGGGCCGCGCACCGGTGCGAGATTGGTCGGGGCGCGCCGCGGCGTCGTCGCCGGCGCATCAGTGCGCGGACGGCGCTGGCGGCGGGCGCCGGGATCGCGCGTCTCGACCGGCGCGCGGGTGGCGGGCGGATCCTGGCCGCGCAATTCGCCGTCGAGCGGCGTCTGCGCGCCGGCCGGGGCGGGGCCGTGCAGCGCGACGCACAGCGCCGCCATCGCCGCGGCGGCGCCGAGGCGGGCGATGCGTCTGGCTCGCGTTTGCGTCTTCACCCGCGTCTCGTCGATTCGGCAAAAGGAGGCCGTTCGCCGGCCATTCCGGCCTCGAATTGGTAAAGAAACGAGGTTAACGGGCGGTTTACCGGGCATTCTCGTCAGCGCGCCGCTTCGCTGCTAGAAGGCCCGCATGAACAAGCCCGACGATAGGCCTTCCCGATCCGAAGAGGCGGTCGCCTCGGCCCTGCGGACACTGGAGAGCGAGGCGGAAGGCGTCGCGGCGCTCAGCCGCGCGCTCGGCGGGGTGCTCGGGCCGGCTTTCGCGGCGGCGGCGGCGCGGCTGATGGCGGTGCGCGGGCGCGTCGTCGTCACCGGCATGGGCAAGTCCGGCCATATCGGCCGCAAGATCGCCGCGACCTTCGCGTCGACCGGCACCCCGGCCCTGTTCGTGCATCCGGGCGAGGCGAGCCACGGCGATCTCGGCATGATCGGGGTGGAGGATGCGATCATCGCGCTCTCCTGGTCGGGCGAGACCGCCGAGCTGAAGGCGCTGATCGACTATTCGCGCCGCTTCCGCATCCTCCTCGTCGCGATCAGCGCCAATGCCGACAGCGCGCTCGGCCGCGCCGCGGACATCAACCTGGTGCTGCCGAAGGTGCGCGAGGCGTGCCCGCATAATCTCGCGCCGACCACCTCGGCGCTGATGCAGCTCGCGATCGGCGACGCGCTGGCGGTGGCGCTGCTGGAGGGACGCGGCTTCACGGCCTCGGATTTCGGCGTCTTCCATCCGGGCGGGCGGCTCGGCGCGGTGCTGCGCTTCGTGCGCGACGTGATGCACCCCTTCGAGCGGCTGCCGCTGGTTCCGCCCGGCACCGTCATGGCGGATGCGCTGGTGACGATGACCGAGAAGGGCTTCGGCTGCGTCGGCATCCTTGACGCGGAGGGCCGGCTCGCCGGCATCGTCACGGATGGGGATTTGCGCCGCCACATGCATCCGGGACTGCTGGCCGAGCCGGTCGAGGCCGTGATGACGGCGCGGCCGAAATCGGTCCGGCCCGATCAGCTCGCCTCCGAGGCGCTGGAGCTGCTCAACGCATCGAAGGTGACGGCGCTGTTCGTGGTCGA
>JBDHTH010000548.1:0-2671 GCA_039808545.1 Phreatobacteraceae bacterium
CGGTTTCCACCGCCTCCTTGATGCGCTTCAGCCAGCCGCGGTCATGCGCGAACATCCGGTAGGCTTCCAGGACGTCGCGATGCGCCCCCCCGTTTGCTACGTCGCCGCGGTCGAGCATCGCGTCGACATCCGAGCGCAGCGCCTCGATCGCGGTCTCGAGCCGCGCGATCTCCTTGGCGGCATCCTCGGCGATGACCTTCGTGACGGTGATGCGCGGTTCGTGCAGCACTACGTAGCCGAGCCCGACGCCTTCGCTCAGCGGGATGCCGGCCGTGTGCACGGTGCGCCGCCGCGCCGGCTCCTGGCCAGGCTTGGAGAGCGCCACGAGGTCGCCCGACGCGATGATCTCGGCCAGCACCATCGAGGTCGTCTGGAGCGCCTCGATCTCCTCCTCGCTATAGAGCCGGTGCGCGCGGTTCTGCACGACCAGCACGCCGAGCGTCTCGCCGGAGCGCAGCACCGGCACGCCGAGGAAGGAATGGTAGAGCTCCTCGCCCGTCTCCGGCTTGTAGGAGAAGGCGGGATGGGCCTGGGCATTGGCAAGGTTGACGGGCTTGGCCTCGCGCGCCACGAGGCCGACGAGGCCCTCGCCCGCATCCATCACGGTCAGGTGGACGGCGGAGCGGTTGAGGCCCTCGGTCGCGAACAATTCGAGCGCGCCGTCGGCCCTCAGCACATAAATCGAGCAGACCTCGGCCACCATGTTGGCGGCGATGAGGACCGCGATGCGGTCGAGGCGATCCTGGGCGCCGACCGGCTCCGCCATGATCTCGCGGAGCCGTCTCAGCAGCAGCCTCGGACCGCCCGGTGTCGTGCGAACCATGCCCGGCCGTCCTTGCGGGATCGCCTTTTCCGGCAGCCCCTCCGCGAGAAATCACATCAATGGGCGTCGGGCGTTGCCGTCAGCCGTCGAGTCCGTATAGCGAATGCAGCGTTCTCACAGCAAGTTCGCAATATGCACTGTCGATGAGCACCGAGAACTTGATCTCCGAGGTGGTGATCGCGCGGATGTTGATGCCGCGATCGGCCAGCGCCCGGAACGCCCTGGCGGCGACGCCCGCATGGCTCCGCATGCCGATGCCGATCACCGAGACCTTCACGACGTCGGTCGCTCCGTCGAGCCTCTCATAGCCGATCGAGCCCTTGGCGGCTTCCAGCACGGCGCGCGCGCGCTCGTAATCGGCGGCAGGCACCGTGAAGGTGATGTCGGTGTATTTGCCGTCCGCCGACACGTTCTGGACGATCATGTCGACATTGATGTTGGCGTCAGCGAGCGGCACGAACAGCCCGGCCGCGACGCCCGGCATGTCCTTGACCTGGCGGATGGAGAGCTGCGCCTCGTCCTTCGAGAAGGCGATGCCGGTGACGACCTGCTGTTCCAAGATTTCCTCCTCGTCGCAAATCAGCGTGCCGAGCTTCGGGTCCGCGGGATCGTCGAAGGACGAGCGAACATAGGTTCTGACATTGTGCACCATGGCGAGCTCGACCGAGCGCACCTGCAGCACCTTGGCGCCGAGCGAGGCCATTTCGAGCATTTCCTCGAACGCCACCTTGTCGAGCCGCCGCGCCTTGGCGACGACGCGCGGATCGGTCGTGTAGACGCCGTCCACGTCGGTATATATGTCGCAGCGATCCGCCTTGATGCCGGCCGCGACCGCGACCGCGCTGGTATCGGAGCCGCCACGCCCGAGCGTCGCGATGCGCCCGTCCGACCCGACGCCCTGGAAGCCCGAGATCACCGCCACCTCGCCGCGCGCAAATCCTTCCGAGAGGTTCTTCTCGCCGACTTCGAGGATGCGCGCCGCGCCATGCGCGTCGTCGGTCTCGATCGGGATCTGCCAGCCCTGCCAGGAGCGGGCCGGGATGCCCATGGTCTGGAGCGCGATCGCCAGCAGGCCGGAGGTGATCTGCTCGCCGGCCGCGACGACCGTGTCGTATTCCTTCGGATCGTAGAGCGCGGCGGCCTCGCGCACGAAGGCGACCAGCTCGTTGGTCTTGCCGGCCATCGCCGAGACGACGACCGCGACCTGGTGGCCGGCCTCGACCTCGCGTTTCACGTGCCGGGCGACGTTCTGGATGCGCTCGACATTGGCAACCGAGGTGCCGCCGAATTTCATCACGAGACGTGACATGACGGGTCCGTTCAGGCCAAATCTGCCCGTGCGCGGCACCGACCGGAGCGGAGACGACGGAAAATTCGGCGAAGGTGGGATCCGGGGAGCCCCGGAAGACGCGTGTACATAACGCGCGCCTTTCGCTATCGCAACGCATACGCGCCGCCCTGGAATTTTTCTGGACGGCGCACCGGACCGAAGGAGGCCGCCATGACCCCGATCAGCGCGCCGGCATCGACCGTCGACCCGGCCGAGGTCGCCCGCTTCGACGCGCTGGCGGCCGATTGGTGGAACCCGCAAGGCTCGATGCGC
Organism: Phreatobacteraceae bacterium; assembly: GCA_039808545.1. Classification (GTDB taxonomy): domain Bacteria; phylum Pseudomonadota; class Alphaproteobacteria; order Rhizobiales; family JBDHTH01; genus JBDHTH01. The sequence continues at coordinate 2,427 of JBDHTH010000548.1, forward strand.
GTGCTGCATCGCTTCAACCGCGTACGCCTTGCCTATATCCGCGACCATGCGAGCCGCCATTTCGGCCGCGATCCGCGTGACCTCGCCTGCCTGGAGGGGCTCTCGATCCTCGATATCGGCTGCGGCGGCGGCATCCTCAGCGAGCCGCTCGCCCGTCAGGGGGCCAACGTCACCGGCCTCGACCCGGCCGAGCAAAACATCGCGATCGCCCGCCGCCACGCCGAGGCCGGCGGCGTCGCGGTCAC
>JBDHTH010000549.1:0-2670 GCA_039808545.1 Phreatobacteraceae bacterium
CGCGACCTGAAGCGCATCAACGGCCACCTGACCTCGGTCGCCTATCCGATCCTGGAGGCGACCGGCGAACTGGCCGCGAGCCGCCTGCGCCCGCTCCCGAAGGAAGCCGAGGAGACCGACCCGGCCCCCTCGATCGGCGCCGGGGTCGTCGCGCCCGGCAAGTAAGGCGTTTCACCCGAGCCGGGCGAGGATCGCGCCGAGGAGGATCATCAGGCAGCCGATCAGCCGCGCGGCCGAGGCGCGCTCGCCGAGCCACAGCATCGCGATCGCGCTGCCGAACAGCACCGAGGTCTCGCGCAAGGTCGCCACCACCGCGATCGGCGCCACGGTCATCGCCCAGATCGCGATCCAGTAGGCGCCGAGCGACAGTGCCCCGCCGATCAGCGGCCTGCCGCTGCTGAGCACGGCCTGCCGGAGCGCGCCGGCCCCGCGCCGCCACAGGAAGACCGCCGCCATCACGGCGCCGTCGCAGACGAACAGCCATAGCGAATAGGCATGCGCGGAGCCTGAGGACCGCCCGCCGAGCCCGTCGACGACCGTATAGCCCGCGACCGTGAGCGCCGTCGCCAGCGCCCAGGCGAGCGCGCCCCGGTCGACAGAGAACAGCGACCGGCCCGGCCTGACCGATACCATCCACAGTCCGGCGACCAGGATTGCCACGCCGGCCGAGGCGCGCAGCGAAAGCACCTCGCCGATCAGCGGCCCCGCCATCAGCGCCACCATGCCGGGCGCGAGCCCGCGCGCGATCGGATAGACCTGCGTCATGTCGCCGACCTCATAGGCCCGGATCAGGCAGAACGCATAGGCGGCGTGCAGCACGATGGAGGCGGCGAGATAGGGCAGCGAGGCAGCCGCCGGCAGCGGAAAGAACGGCACCAGCGGCACCGCCAGCGCGCCCGAGAACAGGAAGATCCGCGCCACCTCCACGAAACGGTCGCCGCCCGCCTTCACGAAGGCGTTCCATGTCGCGTGCATCGCGGCCGCCGCGAGCACGATCAGCGCGACGCTCAGCGACATGCCGGTGCGCCCGTTTCGCTATCCCCTCGCCGCGATTGCCGCGCCTGGCCGGTCATGCTTTATGCCCCTCGGGCGCAGGAAGCGCGCGAGGACTCATGATCAAGCTCATCGGCTTCATCGCGGCGGCAATTCCCGTCATCATGTTCGTGCGCGCCATCTTCTTCCGCCGCCCGAACCGCTTCACCGCGAGCTGGCGCGAATTCAAGACCAATCTCGATCGCGCCATCTGGATCTTCATCGCCCTGGTCGGCGTGCTCGCGGTCTTCGCGATCGGCAAGATCGTCTGGACATGGGCGACGGGCGCGTAAGTCATCCCGCCCCGCGCACCCGCTGCCCGCGCGGATCGTAAGGCGGCTTCAGCGAGACCGTCGCAGCGGCCGAGACGCCGGCGACCTCATAGGTGAAGCGCCCCGTCGCGAGCCAGTTTTCGTCGAGAACGCCGTCGGCGCGGTATAGCTCGGCAAGCGCCACCAGCCGTCCCGTCGCCGCGGCGATCGCCGCCGAGGTGATCTCGCCGACCACCACGCCGTCGCGCAGCACCAGCTCGCCGCCATGCGCCAGCGGCGCGTCCGCCGCCGTCGCAACCAGCGAGACGATGCGCCTGGCGCGCGGGGCCGCGCGCCTGGCGGCGAGCGCCGCCTTGCCGATGAAATCCGCCTTGCCCCCCGCCACCGCGAAGCCGAGCCCGGCCATGTAGGGATCGCCGTCCGGCGTCAGCTCCCGCCCCCAGGCGCGGTAGCCCTTCTCGACGCGCAGCGCCTCGAGCGCCGCGTAGCCGGCGTCGCGAAGGCCGAGCCCCTCGCCCGCCGTCATCAGCGCATCATAGACATGCGCCACCATCTCGGTGGAGACGAACAGCTCGTAGCCGAGCTCGCCCGTATAGGAGCGGCGGACCGCGATCCCGGTGGCATGGCCGACGCCGATCTCCCGGACAGCCGCATAGGGAAAGGCCTCGTCGTCCAGCGCGGCATCCGACACTTTCGCGAGGATTGTCCGCGACAGCGGCCCGGCCAGCGCCAGCACGCCATAGGCCGCCGTCACGTCGACCACCGCGCAGCGCGCGGTCTCGGGGATGCGGCGCTCGATCCAGTCGAGGTCGCGCGTCACCTGCGAGGTGCCGGTCACCAGCAGGAAGCTTTCCTCGGCGAGGCGCAGCACCGTGACGTCGCTCTCATAGCCGCCGCGCTCGTTGAGGAGCCCCGTATAGACGCTTCCGCCGACCGGCGCGGCGACATCGTTGCAGCAAAGGCGCTGCAGCACGTTCTCGGCATCGCGCCCCTTCAGCAGCAGCTTGCCGAAGGAGGTCAGATCGAACAGCGCCGCCGCCTCGCGCGCCGCCCGCTGCTCGGCAAGGCACTCGGGAAGCCAATGCGGCGCGCCGTAGCCATGCGCCGGATCGCGCCGCGCCGGATCAGCGACGAAGACCAGAGGCCGCTCCCATCCCATCTTGCTGCCGAATACGGCGCCCTTGGCGAGCAGCCGGTCGTAGAGCGCGGAACGGCGCAGCGGTCGCGCCGTCTCCAGCTCGCGGTTCGGCCAGGGCATCGCATAATGCAGGCCGAGCACCTCGGTGACCCGGTCCTTCAGCCAGGCGCCGTTGCCCTGGAAGGCGGCGAAGCGGCGGATATCGACCGGCCACAGATCGATGCTCGG
>JBDHTH010000550.1:0-2660 GCA_039808545.1 Phreatobacteraceae bacterium
TAGACCTCCGCATAGCGGCCGCAAACTTCCGGCTCCGTCAAGTCTGCGAGCAGCGCCATCTCCTTGCGCCGCATCGAGAGATAGGCCTGGAGGATCTCGGGATGGAACCAGCCCCGCACCACCGCGTCGGCCTCGAACGCCTCCAGCGCCTCGGGCAGCGAGGCCGGCAGGCGCTTCAGGCCGAGCGCGTCGCGCTCCGCCTGCGGCAGCTCGGCCGGGTCCATGCCGACGAGCGGCGGCTGCGGCAGCTTTTGACGCAGCCCTTCCAGCCCGGCGCGGATCATCACGCCGAGCGCCCAATAGGGGCTCGCGGTGTTGTCGGCCGCCCGGTATTCGAGGTTGAACGCCTTGGCGACATCCGTGCCCGGTAGTTCCGGCACCGGACAGATACGGACCGACGCCTCGCGATTGAGCGCGCCGAACGCCGTATAGGCGGCGCTCCAGTGATGCGGCTTCAGCCGCTGATACGAGACGACGCTCGGCGCCGTGATCGCGACCAGCGCCGGCATGTGCTTCAGCAGCCCCGCGACGAAATGGCCGGTCGCCTCGCTGACGCGGCCGGGCCGGCTCGGATCGTAGGTGGCGGGCGCGCCGTCGGCGGTCCGGAACGAGAAATGGATATGCAGCCCGTTGCCGGGTAGGTCCGGCGCGAGCTTCGGCACGAAGGTGGCGGCAAGGCCGCAATAGCGCGCGACCTCCCGCGTGATCTCGCGGATCACGACGGCGCGGTCGGCCGCCGCCACGGCATCGGCCGGCCCGCAGACCAGCTCGAACTGGTCGCGCCCATATTCGGCCAGCACCATCTCGGGCTCGGCGCCGGCCTCGCGCAGCGCCGCCATCAGGAGGGGCGCGAAGGGATCGGCGCGGCGCAGCGAAGCCAGCGAGAAGGAGGGCGCATGCTCCCATTCGGGCGACTTGATCTGGAACTCCTGCTCGAAGGCTGCCGTCACCTTGAGCCCGGCCTCGCGCTCCAGATCCGCGAGGGCGGCCTTCAGGAAGGAGCGGCCGCAGCCGTGCCAGGGCGTGCCGTCGAGGCTCGTGATGTCGCACAGGACGCCGTTCAGCGCCGTCACCTCGGGCAGGGTGGAGACGCGAAAGCGCGTCGAAAGGTCGGGCTTGAGCCGAAGGTCCCCGGCCGACCCCCACGGGTTGTCGGCGATGATGTCGAAGGGCGTCAGCGCGAGATTGGCCGGCACCCAGCCGCAGCCCTTCAGCACCGTCTTCTCGGGCGCCGAGGCCGCGATCCAGCGGCCGCGCGTCAGGCCGGTCATGTCGGTGGTCAGGAGGGCGAGAAGCTCGTCGCCCGGCGGCGTCTGCATGGTGCTCATCGAGCCATCTCCTCGAGGCGGCGCACGGCCTCGTCCGTGTCGGTGACCCAGCAATAGCCGCCGAAGGCGTTGAGCGCGTTCCGCTGGCGCTCCGGCGTGTACGTGCCGCAGGCATCCTCCACGAGGCTGACGAGATAGCCGCGGTCGGCCGCGTCGCGCACCGCCATGTCGACGCATTGATCGGTGAGCTGGCCCGCCACGATCAGGTTGCGGGTGCCGAGATTGCGCAGCACGTAGTCGATATTGGTGGAGTTGAAGACGCCCGAGGAGGTCTTCGGCAGCACGATCTCGTTGTCGATCGGCGCCAGCTCAACGATCACGTCGCCTTCCGGCGCGTCGACCGGAATGTGGATCGGCGTCAGCTTGTGGTCGAGCGAGCGGTCGCGCCCGTCCTTGGTCAGGCTGCGGATGATGGTGTGCAGCACCTCGGCGCCGGCCCGCCGCGCCGCGGCCAGCAGCCGCACCTGGTTCGGTACCACGGTCTCGCGGTTGCGCTTGTGGAAATAGCTCTCCGGATCGGCGTCCGGATGATCCGGATCAAGGCCGGGGATCGTCCAGATGTTCTGCATGTCGACGAACAGCAGCGCCGTGGCGCCGCGCGCGAAGGGAGCATCGCGCCGCAGGGGCGAAGTCATCGGAGCCTCTTGGATGCGAGGGCGAGGTGGGCCGGCGGCGGACCGGAGCCGCCGCCGGGCACGGAGGTCACTTCCAGCCGTACTGATAGAAGCGCGGCAGCTCGTCCGCATAGGCCTTGAAGTCGAGCTCCTTCGTATAGGCGTAGTTGATCGTGAAGGTGTGGAGCGGCACCGAATAGGCGCGCTCGGTGATCAGCTTGATCGCCTGGGCGTAGAGCGCCTTGCGCTCGGCCGGATCGACCGAGGTGCCGGCCTTGTCGAGCAGCTCCTTGACCTCCTTGTCCTGGGCGCGGTCGTAGCCTTCGTTGCCGAAGAAGTTCGGCAGCACGGCCGAGACGTCGTTGACCGACAGCGAGCCCCAGTCCCAATGCGCGATCGGCGCCTCGCCCTTCTTGGTCTTGTCGACGAGGACCGCGCCCTCGACCATGCTGACCTGCGCCTTGATGCCGACGGCCGCGAGGTCGTTCTGGATCGCGGCCGTCCATTGGGCGCTGCGGAAGCCGACGATCAGGGTCGAGAAGCCGTTCGGATAGCCCGCCTCGGCGAGCAGCGCCTTGGCCTTGGCGGGATCGTAGGCGTAGCGGACGGCGGCGCTCATGTCGCAGCCGAACTGGCCCTGGTAACAGGGCGCGTCGATGAGGCGGGCATTGCCCTGGACCAGGACTTGACGAATTTTTCCCGATCGATCGCATGGTTG
>JBDHTH010000551.1:0-2651 GCA_039808545.1 Phreatobacteraceae bacterium
CGCACATCTTCTCGAGCGTCGCACCGATGCGCAGCACCATCGGCTCGTCGAACAGCCGGCCGACGATCTGGATCGACAGCGGCAGTCCCGAGGCCGAGAGTCCGATTGGCATGGACATCGCCGGATTGCCGGTCACGTTGAACGGCATCGTGTGCACGGGCCAGACCGGCGGCACATCCGTTGGGGGAGCGTCGAAGCGCGGCGCCGGCGCCAGCGTCGCGCCGGTGACGATGGCGTCGAAACGGTCAAGGATGGCGTGGTTGAGATGGACGGCGAGCTCCCGCCTCAGGCGCTGCGCCTGCACCAGATCGGCGGCCGAGACGAGAGCCCCCGCAACCGTACGCAAATAGGTGAACCGGCCGTAGTCGAGCGGCCGGGACCGGAAATCCTGCTCGTGGATCGCGAAAGCCTCGGCAGCCAGGATCACGCGGCCGCATGCATTGAACAGGTCGTAGTCCGGCAGTTCGATCTCCTCGATCGTCGCGCCGGCTTCGGCGAGCATCTGCGCGGCCCGGTCGATCGCATCGAGCGCTTCCTGAGCCGCCCCCGCCATCCGTCGGTAGAAGCTGCGCGGCAACGCGATCCGGAGACCGCGGACGCCCTGGTCCAGGTCAGCGCGGAAATCCGGCACCGCCGCCTCGGCGCTGGCCGGATCGCCCGGATCATGGCCCGCGATCACCGTCATGACGAGCGCGCAATCCTCCACGCTCGCGGTCAACGGCCCGCAATGATCGAGCGTGTAGGAGAGGGGGAATACGCCGCGGCGCGAGACCAGCCCGTAGGTCGGCTTCAGCCCCACGGTGCCGCAATAGCCGGCCGGTCCGCGGATCGATCCGCCGGTGTCCGATCCCATGGCGATGCGGCAAATCCCCGCCGCCACCGCCGCAGCCGATCCGGACGAGGATCCGCCGGGCACGTGATCGGTATTCCACGGGTTGCGCGCAGGCGGGAAGGGCAGGTCGAAGCTCGGCCCGCCGGTCGCAAATTCATGCGTGGCGGTCTTGCCGAGCAGCACGGCGCCGCCGGCCCTGAGCTTTTCGACAACGGTCGCATCCTTCCTCGGCACGTTGTCGATGAGGAGCCGGGAGTGGCAGGTCGTGCGGATTCCGGCCGTGTCGTATATGTCCTTGAGGGCATAGGGCAGGCCCTGCAGCGGCCCCCTGTCGATGCCGGTCGCGAAATCCGCGTCGGCAGCCGCCGCATCGGCGAGCGCGCGCTCCTCGCACACCGTAATGAAGGCATCGATATGCGGATCGATCGCCGCGATGCGCCTGAGCGCGTCGCGGGTCAGCGCGGTCGCGGTGAGCGTGCCGTCCCGCATGCGGGCGCCGGCCTCGGCGATCGACAGGCGGTGCAGCCCCGGCCCGGACATGTCAGGCCTTCCGCACCAGGGCGGCGGGCGCATAGATCACGGCCGGCTCGGCGGCCGGCGTACGCGGCTGCCGCAGCAGCGCCAGCATCCGTTTGAGGTCTCGATATCCGACGAGCACAGCCTGATAGCGATCCTCCGGCACGACAAGGCCGGACCGTCTCAGGAGAGCGTCGAGCTCATCGGCCAGCTCGGCATCGGACATCTCGGTCATGGCACGGCTTCCTGCGGTGAATCGGCGCTCAACCCACGAAACGGTCGAGATCCGGCTTCCCTTGCGATCCGAACAGTTGCTCGCAGCCGAGCGCGATCGACAGCAATTCGTTCTCGGCGCCACCCGGACACATCAACTGGAAGCCGACCGGCAGGGACGATCCATAGCCATGGACCGGCTGGCTCGAAGCGCACATGCCGAGCACATTGGCGGTTCGCGTCGGCCCGGCGCAAGCGCTGACCAGGGCCGCATCCGTCTCGAGCGAGACGAAAGCGCCCGGAAACTCGGGGGCGACCCGCTGCTTGGCCGGCCCTACCCAGGCGTCGACCTCGCCGAACAGCTCCGGCACCTCGCGGATCAGCGCGCGATGGCGCCATATGTTGCGGATGTAATCGTCCGTGGCGACGTCGAGACCGGGCGCGATCCGGGTCGCGACATCCGGGTTCATGCGGTCACGCGAGGCTAGGAAACGCTCGCGGCCAAAGGTGGCGACGATTTCGGGCCGGCTGATCGCCGTGAAGACCGCGTTGCTCTCCACGATCTCCGGCACGTCGATCTCGACGATCTCGGCGCCGGCCTCGCCGAGCGCGTCGAGCGCTCCCTTCATGCAGCGCGCCACATCCGCATCGAGCCCGTCGAACATGAAATGCTTCGGCCGCCCGAGTCGGAGCCCGCGCACGGAGCGCGGCGCCGGCACATCGCGCCCCGAAAGGGCGGCCCAGACGATCGCCGCATCGGCAACGGTCCTGGTCATGGGGCCGAGCGTGTCGAGGGTCTTCGACATCGGGAAGATGCCGTCGAGGCTCCAGGTGCCGGGGCTCGTCTTCAGCCCGAATACGCCGCAGAAGGCCGCCGGCCCGCGGATCGATCCGCCGGTGTCTGTGCCGATGGCGAAGCCGCCGAGGCCGGCCGCGACCGCGACCGCCGAGCCGCTCGAAGAGCCGGAGGTCAGACGGAACCGGTCCGCGTCCCACGGATTGCGCGGCGTGCCGCGATTGTAGTTCGTGCCCGTGCTGCCGATGGCGACATTCCCGTTGATCACACCCTGCACCTCGACGTTCTCGAAGT
>JBDHTH010000552.1:0-2649 GCA_039808545.1 Phreatobacteraceae bacterium
TGCGGCGCCGTTCTTGACGGCGGCGTCGATCAGATCGGCCTTGTCGATCGAGACGAAGCGGGTCTCGACGGCCTCGCCGCGCTGCTCGCGATCGGCGATCTCGGCCGTGAAGCTGTCATAGACCTCCTTGGAGAGGAGGGGCTTCAGCGTCTTGCGGTCGCCGGTCGCGAAGGCCATGACGATCATCTCGTAGGCCGCCTTGGCGCCGCCGAGGAAATAGGGCACGTCGAAGCTCGGATCGTCGGCCGCGATCTGGTCGAGATGGGCCGCAAGCGCGGTGCCGGGCGCCGCGACGCCCTTCCAGCGGTCTGCGACGGGCGCGGCCGGCGCGGCGGCCGGGGCGGCCTGGCCGTTGCGGGCCGGCATCGGAATCACCTTGTCGCCCATCGGCGCGCCCTGCGGCGCGGCGCCGGGGGTGCCGGGCGGGGGCGCATCGCGGCGCGAATAGGGATCGGTGGGCGGGCGCTCGTTGCCGGTGCGCCGGCCGAGCACGCTCCTCAGGCGGAAGAACACGAACACCGCCAGGGCCAGGAAGATCAGCGTGATCGGGTCGAAGGCGTTGTTCATCTCGTTCATTCTCACGATCTGCCGGTCACGGCGTGACAGCCGCGCGCCCGGCCCTTAAATTCCGCTCGATGTCTACCTAGATATACGCCTACGTAAATAGGCATCCGACCGCGTCTATCCAAGGCGTGTCGGTCATATCTAAGGCACGAACCCGACAGAGGGGCAATGCACGCCGCGGCCATGAATACAAGCTCGACGCGCATCTTCAACATTCGCATGGGTCCGCTGGCGATCGTCGGATTGCTGGCGCTGCCGGTGCTGGAGCTCGCGGCCTTCATCGCGATGGCGGGCTGGATCGGCCTCTTGCCGGCGGTCGGCCTCTCCACGCTGACCTCGATCCTCGGCGTCGTCATCCTGCGCCGGCAGGGCCGCTCCTTCATCGAGCGGCTGAACGGGCGGCGGACCGCGAAGCGGCCGGTCGGGGACGGCACCATGCTCGGCCTCGCGGGGCTGATGCTGGCGCTGCCGGGCTTCATCACGGACGCGGCCGGGCTGCTGCTCCTCGCCGCGCCGGTACGCCACCTCGTCCGCGTCAAGCTCGGCCTGCCGACGGTGCCGACCGGGCCGCAGCCGAAGCGGCGGCGCGACGAGGTGATCGAGCTCGAGCGCGGCGAGTGGAAGTCGATCGACTGAGGTCAGAGTTTGATCCGGTCCGGTTGAATCGGATCAAACTCCAAGTTTTTGTTTGAGCATGATCATATCCGAAAACCGGTTCCCACTTTTCCGGATCATGCTTTAGCCATTCCGGCACGGCCTTGCGGCTGGCGGTGCCGGCGTGGTAGCTGGCGCGCCAGCGCGGCGCATCGCCGCGGCGATTTTCCCGGAGACCCTCATCATGGCGACGCAGGCCGGCAACGGCACTCCGCAGGCCAATCCTGGCCCGACGCTCAACGTGCTGGCGCAGTACATCAAGGACTTGTCCTTCGAGAACCCGCATGCGCCGCGCGGCCTCAACGCGGCCAACGAGGCGCCGTCGATCGAGCTGCAGGTCAATGTCGGCGGCCAGCCGATCCAGGGCGACGACTACGCGGTCGAGCTGAAGATCGAGGGCCGCGCGGTCGTGAAGGCGGGCGTGATGTTCTCCTTCGACCTGCTCTATGGCGGCGCCTTCCGGGTCAGCGGCTTTCCGGAGGAGCAGACGCACCAGGTCGTGATGATCGAGTGCCCGCGCATGCTGTTCCCCTTCGCGCGCGAGATCATCGCGACGGTGGTGCGCAACGGCGGCTTCCCGCCCCTGATGATCGACCCGATCGATTTCGCCTCGCTCTACCAGCAGCGCATGGCGGAAGTCGCCCAGCAGGGCAACGTCAAGCCGGCTTGACGCCGGCCGTTCCCATCTCGTCGGCGTAGAGGTGCCAGAGCGCCTTCTCGCCGAGGGTGGCGACGAAGGCCGCATGCGCCGCAAGCTCGGCCTCGGTCAGGCGCGGCGCGAGCGGGATCTCGCGCACCATGCGGCCCCCTTCCCCGTCACCCGCCTGGCTGTCGATGCGGGCCTCGGTCGCGAGGCCGAAGCTCGCCTGCCGGCCGCCCAGCAGCTCCAGATAGACATCGGCCAGCAATTCGGAATCGAGCAGCGCGCCGTGCTTGGTGCGCTTCGAGGTATCGATGCCGTAGCGCGCGCAGAGCGCGTCGAGGCTGTTGGCGCCGCCGGGATTCTTGCGGCGCGCCAACAGCAGCGTGTCGACCACCCGGTCGAAGCCGATCGGCGGCAGCGACAGGCGGCCGAGCTCGTGATTGATGAAGCCGATATCGAAGGCGGCATTGTGGATCACCAGCCGCGCATCGCCGAGAAACGCAACGAAATCCTGCGCGATCGCGGCGAAAACCGGCTTGTCGGCCAGGAACGCGTCGCCGAGCCCGTGCACCGCCTCGGCCTCGGCCGGCATCTTGCGTTCCGGGTTGATGTAGACGTGGAAATTGTTGCCCGTCTGGATCTTGTTGAGCAGCTCGACGCAGCCGATCTCGACGATCCGGTCGCCGGTCTTCGGATCGAGGCCCGTGGTTTCGGTGTCGAGGACGATCTCACGCATGGTCCGGAACGGTCCTATCTATTCCTGAGAATGAGAGACTGCTTTGCCCCTT
>JBDHTH010000553.1:0-2646 GCA_039808545.1 Phreatobacteraceae bacterium
CGTGGTGGTCGCCGGCATCGCCGAGGAGGCGCTGGCGGCGCGGCTCGCGGCGCTCGTCGAGGCGCTCTCGGCCCCCTACGCGATCAGCGACCAGGTGAGCGTCGAGGTCGGCGTCAGCATCGGCGCGGCGCGCAACCCCGAGCTCGGCTTCGAGGCGCTGCTGCGCGAGGCCGATCATGCGCTCTATGTCGCGAAATCGGGCGGCGGGCAGCACTACGTGATGGCCGGGATGCTCTCCCAGACGCTTTCGCTCGCCAATCTGGCGCGCGAACACCGCCGCGACGCCGCCCTGCGCCGCGCCCGCGGCCTCACGGCGCGGCGGTAGAGCTGCTCCCTTCAAACGAAATCGTTTGAAGGGTCAAAGCAGTCTCTGATTCTTGGAATCGATCACTGTCCTGTATTTTGATCAGCTTGATCAAAATACAGCGTGATCTATTACATCCGGCTCGGGTAGTTCGGGCTCTCGCGGGTGATCGTCACGTCGTGGACATGGCTTTCGCGCAGGCCGGCGCCGGAGATGCGCACGAACTCGGCCTTCTCCTGGAACTCCGGGATGGTGGCGGCGCCGGTATAGCCCATCGCGGCCCTCAGGCCGCCGATGAGCTGGTGGACCACGCCCGAAACCGGGCCCTTGTAGGGCACCTGGCCCTCGATGCCTTCCGGCACCAGCTTCAGCGTGTCCTTGATGTCCTGCTGGAAGTAGCGGTCGGCCGAGCCGCGCGCCATCGCGCCGACCGAGCCCATGCCGCGATAGGATTTGTAGGAGCGGCCCTGCCACAGATAGGTCTCGCCGGGGCTCTCGTCGGTGCCGGCGAGCAGCGAGCCGACCATGGTGCAGGCCGCGCCCGCCGCGATCGCCTTGGCGAGGTCGCCCGAGAACTTGATGCCGCCATCGGCGATCACCGGGATATTGGCGGCGCGGCCGACCTCGACCGCGTCCATGATGGCGGTGAGCTGCGGCACGCCGACGCCCGCGACGATGCGGGTGGTGCAGATCGAGCCCGGTCCGATGCCGACCTTGACCGCGTCCGCGCCGGCATCGATCAGCGCCCGCGCGGCATCGCCGGTCGCGATGTTGCCGGCGAGGATCTGCACGTTATTGGACAGGCGCTTGATGCGGTCGACGACGTTCAGCACATGGCGCGAATGGCCGTGGGCGGTGTCGACCACCAGGAGGTCGACGCCGGCATCGATCAGCGCCTCGGCGCGCTCATAGCCCTTGTCGCCGACCGTGGTGGCGGCGGCGACGCGCAGGCGCCCCTGCTCGTCCTTGGTGGCATTCGGGTTGGCGACCGCCTTCTCGATGTCCTTGACGGTGACGAGGCCGACGCAGCGGTAGTTCTCGTCCACCACCAGCAGCTTCTCGATGCGGTGCTGGTGCAGCAGGCGCTTGGCCTCGTCCGACTGCACCCCCTCGCCGACCGTGACCAGGCGGTCCTTGGTCATCAGCTCGGAGACCGGCTGATCGGGATTGGTCGCGAAGCGGACGTCGCGGTTGGTCAGGATGCCGACGAGCTTGCCGCCGCGGCCGTTGCCGCCGCGCTCGACCACCGGAATCCCTGAGATCGCGTTGCGCTTCATGATCTCCAGCGCCTCGGCGAGGCTCTGGTCGGGGTGGATGGTGATCGGGTTGAGCACCATGCCGGATTCGAATTTCTTGACCTGCCGGACCTGGGCGGCCTGCTCCTCGGGCTCGAGGTTGCGGTGGATGACGCCCATCGCGCCGGCCTGGGCCATCGCGATGGCGAGGCGCGCTTCGGTGACGGTATCCATGGCGGAGGAGAGGATCGGGATATTGAGGCGGATCGCAGCCGTGACCCTGGTCGAGACGTCCACCTCGCCGGGGAGCACATCCGACAGGGCGGGCTTCAGCAGCACGTCGTCGAAGGTGAGCGCGTCGTGTTCGAGTGCCTGCCGGGAGATCTTCGCCATCGCCAACTTGTCCTGTCGCTCGGGGCCCCGCCCCTTGAGTTGGCGGTGTCCGATATCACGCGGCGGGCTTGAGCGGAAGGGGCGTTTTGCGTTGCATCAACCGGATCGCGCAGGGCTCGCCTGCGCGGGGGCCGCTCGCAAGGGGGAGCGATCTGGCCCATAATGGGCGGCTCGCCGCATCCTGTCCCCAAGAACGGTTCCTCCGCCCTTGCCGACGCGCCTTCCCGTTCCGACGCGCATTCTGGTTCCCCTGATCGTCGCCTGCGCGCTGTTCATGGAGAATCTCGACTCCACGGTTCTCGCCACAGCGCTGCCGACGATCGCCCGCGATATCGGCGCCGATCCGATCCATCTGAAGCTGGCGCTGACCTCGTACCTGCTCTCGCTCGCGGTGTTCATCCCGGCAAGCGGCTGGATCGCCGACCGGTTCGGCGCGCGGCTGGTGTTCCGCCTGGCGATCGCGGTGTTCACGCTCGGCTCGATCCTGTGCGGGCTCTCCTCCACGCTCGGCGGCATGATCGCGTCGCGCATCATCCAGGGCATCGGCGGCTCGATGATGGTGCCGGTCGGCCGCCTCGTTATCCTGAGGACCGTGCCGAAATCCGAGCTGGTCGGCTCGCTCGCCTGGCTGACCGTGCCGGCGCTGATCGGGCCGGTGCTCGGGCCGCCGGTCGGCGGCTTCATCACGACCTATTTCCACTGGCGCTGGATCTT
>JBDHTH010000554.1:0-2634 GCA_039808545.1 Phreatobacteraceae bacterium
CGCGGATCTCGACCACGGGATCTCGGGGGAGGTGCGGGTGCCCGCCAAGCGCGCGGTCGCCTTCCAGGCGCCGCGGCTGATGCCGTGGAAGCCGGTATGGCGCAACGTCACGCTAGGGCTGCCGGGCGGCGAGCATCGGCGGCGCGCGGCGGCGGCGCTCGCGGAAGTCGGGCTGTCTCACCGGGCCGATGTCTGGCCCAAGGTGCTCTCCGGCGGGGAGGCGCAACGCGCCTCGCTGGCGAGGGCCTTGGTGCGCGACCCCGAGCTGCTGCTGCTCGACGAGCCTTTCGGCGCGCTCGACGCGCTGACCCGCATCAAGGCGCAGCATCTCGTCGCCGAGCTCTGGCAGCGCCGGCGCTGCGCGGTGCTCCTCGTGACGCATGACGTCGAGGAGGCGCTGCTGCTGGCCGACCGCGTGCTGGTGATGCGCGACGGCGTGATCGCGCATGAGGTCCGCGTCGCGCTCGAGCGGCCGCGGCGGCTCGACGATCCGATCTTCGCCCGCCTCCGCGGTGAGCTCCTCGAATGGCTCGGCGTGCACGAGGACGTCGCCCGGAGGGCGGCATGAGCGGCTTCATGCGCGGCGAGGAGAATCGCCTCGTCGCCGACGTCCTTATCATCGGCGGCGGCATGGCCGGCGCCTGGGCGGCGACCGCCGCCGCGAAGGAAGGCGCCCGCGTCGTCCTCGTCGAGAAGGGCTATTGCGGCACCAGCGGCGTCACGGCCGCGGCGGGCCCCGGTCACTGGTGGGCTCCGCCCGATCCGCCCGAGGCGCGGGCGAACGCCATCGCGGCACGGCAAAAAATAGCCTTCGGCCTCGGCGAGCCGGACTGGATGCTGCGGACGATCGACGAGACCTACCGGCTGCTGCCGACGATCGCGTCCTACTACGACTTCCCGAAGGACGAGCAGGGCAGGGTCAGGAACTACCGCGCCATGCGGGGCCCCGAATACATGCGCGCCCTGCGTCGGCAGATCGTCGATCTCGGCGTCACCATCCTCGATCACGCGCCCGCGCTCGAGCTGCTCGCCCACTCCGACGGGGCGGTGGGCGGCGCCGCCGGCATCCGTACCCAGCATGGCGGCGCGCCGTGGCGTATCGCCGCCGGCGCCGTGATCCTCGCGGCCGGCGGCACCAGCTTCCGGTCCCACCTCCTCGGATCGGCCACCAATACGGGCGACGGATACTTGATGGCGGCCGAGGCCGGCGCCGAGCTCTCCGGCATGGAGTTCACGGCCGCCTACACGGTCGCGCCGAAGCACTCCACCATGACGCGGACGATGTCCTACGCCTTCGCGGACTACTTCGATGCGGACGGCAATCCGATCGACGCGCCGTTCGGGCCGGATCAGACCGAACGGCTTGCCGAAGCGATGCTCGCCGGCCCGGTGTTCTGCTCGCTCGGCCGCTTGCCGGAAGACATCCGCCGGCATCTCCCCACTATTTCGCCGAACGTGATGCTGCCCTTCGCGCGCTGGGGGATCGATCCGTTCCGGGACCGCTTCGAGGTGATGCTGCACACGGACGGCACGATCCGCGGCGTCGGCGGCGTCCGCGTGCGCGATGCGGATTGCGGCACCGGCGTGCCGGGGCTGTATGTCGCGGGCGATACCGCGAGCCGCGAGCTGGTCGCCGGCGCGAGCTCAGGCGGCGGCAACGTGAATTCCGCCTGGGCGTTGTCTTCCGGCACTTGGGCAGGCCGTGCGGCCGCACGGCGGGCGCGCAACCTGCCCGCGACATTCGGTGGCTTGATGCCGCTCGGCTTGGCAGGGCTGAGGCCGGCGCGCAGCCCTCGGCGGGTGGAGGCGTCGGAGGCGATCGCCGCCGTGCGCGCCGAGATGCATCCCTACGACAAGAACTTGTTCCGTACTGGAAATCGGCTGGCGGCCTCGCGGCGCGCGCTCGATGCGGTGTGGTCGGACCTGGCGGCGCACGGAAGCGACACGGGGCGCGCCGCCCTTGCCATGCGCGAGGCGGCGTCCCTGGTAGCATCGGCCCGCTGGTCCATCGCCACGGCGCTGGCGCGCACCGAGACGCGCGGCATGCATCGCCGCCTCGATCATCCGGCGCTGGACCGCTCACTCACCACACGGCTCATCGCGAGCGGCATCGACGCGATCGCGGTTCGGCCCGAAGCCCCCACAGGGGTCGAAGTTTCGGAGGATGCCGCATGATCGAGCTGATCGTCACCGACCGTTGCACGGCCTGCAACGCGTGTGTCGAGATATGCCCCTCGGACGTCTTCGACAGAGCGCCGTCCGGCCCGCCCGAAATCGCGCGGCAGGAAGCCTGCCAGACATGCTTCATGTGCGAGCTCTACTGCAAAGCCGACGCGATCTATGTCGGGCCGAATGCCGACCGGGTCGAACCCGTCGATGCACAGCAGCTCATCGCCTCCGGGCTGCTCGGCCAATACAGGCGCCACTCCGGCTGGGATGAATGGCAGGGCATCTATCCGAACGAGCAATGGATGATGGAAACCGTGTTCCGACGCGGAGCGGAAGCGGCGCAGCATGCAGCTGGCGGGGAGCGAGCCCGCAAGGGGTAAGCGGCCTCCTTGCCCGTCGCGGCGATGATTTCTCGCGCTTTCCGGCTGGTCGTCGAGAGTCGGGACCGGACATCCGACTGTGATT
>JBDHTH010000555.1:0-2615 GCA_039808545.1 Phreatobacteraceae bacterium
TGTTGGTCGAGTCCGTCGTCAACAGCTTCACGCTCGACGCGCTCGTGCGGGCGGGAACCGAGGGGCGCGTGATCGACATCGCGATCCCGGATCACATCAGGGCGGACTGGTACGCCGCCAAGGGCAAGACGCATGGCTGACCATGCCCTGACCGCCCGGCGCGCGGTCGTCATCGCCGCGACGCTCGACACGAAGGGGCCGGAGATCGCCTTCGTCCGGCGATTGCTGGAGGCACGCGGCCTCGACGTGATCGTGATCGATTGCGGCATCCTCGGCGAGCCCGGCACGGCCGCCACGGTCAAGCGCGCCGAGGTGGCGCGCGCCGCCGGCGAGACGATCGAGGCGCTGCGCGCCGCGCATGACCGCGCCGCCGCAATCCCCGTGATGATCCGCGGCCTCGAAGCCGTGCTCGGCCGTCTCCTCGGCGAGGACCGCGTCGCCGGTTATTTCGGCCTCGGTGGCGGCACCAATGCGGCGCTCGCCTCGGCGGCCTTCCGCCTCCTGCCCTTCGGCATGCCGAAGATGCTGGTCTCGACCATCGCCTGCGGCAACACGCGTCCTTTCATCGGCATGAAGGACGTCGTGCTCATGCATTCCGTAGTCGACATCCTCGGGCTCAACGCCTTCCTGAAGGATGTGCTCGAGCAGGCCTGCACCGCCTTCGCCGCGATGGTCTCGGCCGCGCCGGCCGCACCGCACGCTGGCAGGCGCGCCTGCGTCGGCATGACGACCTTCGGCTCCACGACCGAGGGCGCGATGATCGCCCATGAAACGCTGGAGGCGCAGGGCTTCGACATCCTCTCCTTCCATGCGCGCGGCATCGGCGGCGAGGCGATGGAGGCCTTCATCCGCGAGGGCCGCATCCAGGCGGTGCTCGATCTCACCACGACCGAGCTCGCCGACGAGCTGGTCGGCGGCATCTGCAGCGCCGGGCCGGACCGGCTGACCGCGGCCGGCGCGCTCGGTCTGCCGCAGGTGGTGCTGCCCGGCGCCCTCGACATCGTCAATTTCGGCCCGCCCGCGACGGTGCCGGCGCGGTTCGAGGGGCGGCTGTTCGCCGCCCACGCGCCGCACGCCACGCTGATGCGGACGACGCCGGAGGAGAACGCCGCGCTCGGCGCCCTGATGGCCGACAAGCTCAATCGCGCCGCCGGCCCGAGCGCGGTGGTGCTGCCGATGCGCGGCTTCTCGGCCTACGACATCGAAGGCGGCCCGTTCTTCGATCCGAGGGCGGACGCCGCCTTCTGCGACGCGCTGACGGCGCGCCTCGCGCCGAACATTCCCGTCAGGCGCGTCGACGCGCACATCAATTCCCGCCCGGTCATCGACGAGGCGACGCGCCTGCTCGCCGCCATGGCCGCGCAACGGACAGGAAAGGTCGCAGCATCATGAGCCGGCGTTTCTCGCGCACCGAAGTTCTGGCCCGTCTCAAGGGCGAAATCGACCGGCACGCCTCGCTCCTCGTCGTCGGCGCCGGCAACGGCCTCGTCGCGCGCTGCGCCGAGGATGCGGGCGCGGATCTCGTGGTCGTCTACAATTCCGGCTACTACCGCCTCAACGGCCATCCGAGCATGGTCGGCAACCTGCCGGTGGGCGACGCCAACCAGATCATGCTCGACCTCGGAGGCCGCGCCGTCATTCCGGCGACGCGCGACATTCCGGTCATCGGCGGCGTCTACGGCGTCGACCCGACCCGCGACATGGGCCGCCTGTTCGAGGACATGCACCGCGCCGGCTTCTCGGGCAGCATCAACTTTCCGACCGTCGGCCGGATCGACGGGCAATACCGCCTTGATCTGGAGGCTGCCGGCCTCGGCTTCGGCCGCGAGGTCGACATGGTGCGACGCGCCCGCGACGCGGAGCTTTTCACGATGGCTTATGTCTACACGCCCGACGATGCGCGCCGCATGGTCGATGCCGGCGTCGACGTGATCGTCGGCCATTGCGGACTGACCGCCGGCGGCGATGTCGGCTCCAAGAACGCCATGGCGCTGGAACGCGCCGTCACGGTGCTGCGCGGCATCTTCGAGGCCGCGCGCAAGGCGCGTGCCGACATCATCCTGCTCTCCCATGGCGGGCCGATCTCCAGCGTCGCGGATGCCGATCTCGTCAATAGGGAAACCGGCGCGGTCGGCTTCGTCGCCGCCTCCAGCGTCGAGCGCATCCCGGTCGAGACAGCGCTCAAGGAAGCCTGCCGAGGGTTCAAGACCATCAAGGTTGCGGCGCAGCCCCTGCGGATCGACGCCTGACCGCAGCCGCACGGAATTGCCCCACGAGGAAAAAAGACCATGCAGGACAGCATGCAGTTCGACCATACCGGCTTCATCACCCCGTCGGTCGACGGCTCGGTGCGGTTCTGGTCCGAGGTGATGGGCTTCGACGCAAGGCCGACGGTCGAGCGCGGCGGCCCGTGGGTCGAGCCCTTCACCGGCGTTGCGGGCGCCAAGCTCAGGATCGCGCATCTCTTCGGGCACGGCACGCATCTCGAATTCATCGAGTTCGCGGCCGCCGCCGGATCCCCTGCCGCCCCCGCCGCCAACCAGGTTGCGGCCGGCCATGTCTGCCTCAAGGTGAAGGATCTGCGTGCCGTCCATGACCGCATCATCGCCGGCGGC
>JBDHTH010000556.1:0-2608 GCA_039808545.1 Phreatobacteraceae bacterium
AAGATGCCCAGCGCTTCCGTCAGCGCGAAGCCGAGCAGCAGGGTGCCGCGCTGGCCGTCGGCCGCCGACGGGTTGCGCAGGGCGCCCGAGAGGAACTGGCCGAACAGGTTGCCGAGGCCGATGCCCGCGCCAGCCATGCCGAGGCAGGCGATGCCGGCGCCGATATACTTGGCGGCATTGGCGATAGCGATTTCCATGGAGACTCTCCTTCGAGGGGGATTTGGGAAAGGGATGAAAAGGGTTAGTGACCGGGGTGCAGCGCGTCCGCCAGATAGATGCAGGTCAGCGTCGCGAAGACATAGGCCTGCAGCACCGCGACCAGCACTTCGAGCGCCGTCAGCGCGATCGTCAGGAACAGCGGCAGCGGCGAGAGGACGGCCCACAGGCCGGCGCCGAGCAGCGTGGCGACGAAGCCCGCGAAGATCTTCAGCGCGATATGGCCCGCCAGCATGTTGGCGAAGAGACGCACCGACAGCGAGATCGGCCGCGACAGGAACGAGATGATCTCGATCGGCACCAGGATGAGGAGCATGAGCGGGCTCATGCCCGACGGCACGAACAGGTTCAGGAAATGCAGCCCATGCGTCATGAAGCCGTAGACGATGACGGTGCCGATCACCAGCATCGCCAGCGCGAAGGTGACGATGATGTGACTCGTCACCGTGAAGGTGTAAGGGATGAGGCCGATCAGGTTGGCGACCAGCACGAACATGAACAGCGAGAACACGAAGGGGAAGAACCGCATCCCGTCGTTGCCGGTCGATTGTCGTAACGTGTCGGCGACGAATTCGTGGGTCATCTCGGCGGCCGACTGCCAGCGCGAGGGCACGAGCGAGCGGCTCTTGGTGGCCAGGAACAGGAAGGCCGCGATGACGCCGATCGTCAGGATCATGTAGGCCGAGGAATTGGTCATCGACAGGTCGAGGGGGCCGACCTTGATGTCGAGGATCTTGTTGAGCTGAAACTGATGGATCGGATCGGCCATGGCCGCCTCGGTCCCTTTTTGTTATGGCCGCCCTTGCGGCGGCTCGGCCCCCAAGACCGCCCCTCGCGAGGCGGCCGCTCAAGTCGCGATCAGCACGCAGACATCAAGGCTTCTTGTCGCCTATCCGCCGCCCGCTGATCATCCCGGCGGCGCGCAGGACATTGAGAAGTCCAGCTCCGAAGCCGAGCATCAGAAAGACGATCAAACCCCAGGGCGAGAGGCCCGTGAACCGGTCGAACAGCCAGCCCGCGCCCGCCCCGGCGATGATGCCGGCGATGAACTCGGTCGACAACCGGAACGCCTGGCCAAGCCCGCGGTCGCCCGCCGGAGCCTTGGCCCGCTCCTCGTCCTGCCGACGCTTTTCGGCCGCATCGAGCGTGTTCTCGAGTCGGTCGAGCCGGTCGGAAAGTTCCTTGTCGCTGGAGGGGTCCGTTTTCATCCGCGCATCGCCTGGTTCGTCGCCTCTGCCCGGCCGTCGCGAGTCATACGGAGCGGGCCGAAGCCCGCCATGCCCCCCATCGAAGTCGCCGGCAACATAGTGTCGTGGCGAATTCGTGTCAAGGAAACGGCGGAGAATATTAAGTATTTGAAATTAAAGGATAAATAGGCGATCTTAGCCTGCCTCCAGAAAACGTTCGGCGGTGCCGAGGTCGACCGAGACGAGTTGGCTGACGCCGCGCTCCGCCATCGTCACGCCGAACAGGCGGTTCATGCGCGCCATGGTGATCGGATTGTGCGTGATCGTGATGAAGCGCGTGTCGGTCAGCTTCGTCATCTCGTCCAGGAGGTTGCAGAAGCGCTCCACATTCGCGTCGTCGAGCGGGGCGTCGACCTCGTCGAGCACGCAGATCGGCGCCGGGTTGGTGAGGAACACCGCGAAGATCAGCGCCATCGCGGTCAGCGCCTGCTCGCCGCCCGACAGCAGCGACAGCGTCTGCGGCTTCTTGCCGGGCGGGCGCGCCAGGATGTCGAGCCCCGCCTCCAGCGGATCGTCCGACTCGGTGAGCTGGAGCTCGGCGGTGCCGCCTTCGAAGAGGCGCGTGAACAGGCTCTGGAAATGCGCGTCGACCGTCTTGAAGGAGTCGAGCAGCCGCTCGCGCCCCTCGCGGTTGAGCTGGCCGATCGCCTGCCGGAGGCGCTTGATTGCCTCCACGAGGTCGTCGCGCTCCTTCACCAGCCCGTCATACTGGGTCTGGATCTCGGTCGCTTCCTCGTCGGCCCTGAGATTGACGGCGCCGAGCCGCTCGCGGTCGCGCTGCAGCCGGTCGAACTCGGCCTGCAGCTCGGCGACCGGGGGCAGCTCGGCGCCGATCTCTACCCCCGCCGCCTTGTGGGCGCCGACCGGGTCGGTCTCCAGCGTCTGGCCGATCTCGGCGACCGCCGCGGCGACG
This sequence comes from Phreatobacteraceae bacterium, assembly GCA_039808545.1. Classification (GTDB taxonomy): domain Bacteria; phylum Pseudomonadota; class Alphaproteobacteria; order Rhizobiales; family JBDHTH01; genus JBDHTH01. The sequence continues at coordinate 2,377 of JBDHTH010000556.1, forward strand.
CGCTGCTGGCCGGCCTCCAGCCGTTCCTCGCTGCGCACCAGCGCCTCGCGCCGCTCGGCCATCGCCTGCGCGGCGAGGCGGGCCGCGCGATCCGCCTCCGCCAGCACGCTCTCGCCGGCTGCGAGCTGGTCGGCCGCTTCCTTGCGCTTCGCCTCGGCCTGCTCGAGCTCGCCGATCAGCGCGCGCCGGCGCGCCGAGAAGGCGGCCGGCGTCTCGTCGAGCGCGGCGCGCT
>JBDHTH010000557.1:0-2607 GCA_039808545.1 Phreatobacteraceae bacterium
CTGCGTCGGCATCTCGATCAACACCGAGCATCTCGACGAGGCGCGCGCCAGCGCCACCATCGAGCGCATCGGCCGCCAGCACAGCCTGCCCGCCACCGATCCGGTGCGCTTCGGCGTCGATCCGATCATCGACCTGATGATCGCCGAGTTCGGCGCGCCGGGCTTCGCGGAATAAGACGATGGCAGGCCCCCGGCTCAGCGTATCGGTCGACCGCTTCCCGATCGACGGCGTCTTCTCGATCTCGCGCGGCTCGCGCACCGAATCGGTCGTCGTCGTCGCCGAGATCCGCGACGGCGCCCATGTCGGGCGCGGCGAATGCACGCCCTATGCCCGCTACGGCGAGAGCGTCGACGGCGTCCGGGCCGATATCGAGGCCTATGCCGGAAAAATCGCGGCCGGCCTCGACCGGGATGGGCTGATCGCCGAAATGCCGGCCGGCGCCGCCCGCAACGCGCTCGACTGCGCGCTCTGGGACCTCGCCGCCAAGAAGGCCGGCACCAGCGTCGCGGCGCTCGTGGGCGTGACGCCGAAGCCGGTCGAGACCGCCTTCACGATCTCGCTCGCCGATCCCGCCACCATGGCGGAGCACACCGCCAAGGCGGCGCATCGCCCGCTGCTGAAGATCAAGCTCGGCGGCGAGGGCGATCCCGAGCGCCTCGCGGCCGTCCGCAAGGCGGCGCCGAACGCAACGCTGATCGTCGACGCTAACGAGGCCTGGACGGCCTCGCTCTACGAGACGAACATGCGCGCCGCGCAGGACGCCCGCGTCGCCCTCGTCGAGCAGCCGCTGCCGGCCGATGCCGACGAGGCGCTGCGCACCCTGCCGCGCCCCGTCACGGTCTGCGCCGACGAGAGCTGTCATGACCGCCACGGGCTCGACGCGCTGGTCGGCAAATACGACGCGATCAACATCAAGCTCGACAAGACCGGCGGCCTCACCGAGGCGCTCGCCCTGGCGCATGCGGCGCGCAGCCTGCGCTTCAAGGTGATGGTCGGCTGCATGCTGGCCTCCTCGCTCGCGATGGCGCCCGCCATGCTGGTCGCGGCCGGGGCCGATTTCGTCGACCTCGACGGTCCGCTGCTGCTGAAGGAGGACCGGGTGCCGGGCCTGCGCTACGAGGGCAGCATCGCCTATCCGCCCGAGCCGGCGCTCTGGGGCTGAGCCTCAGGCGGCCCGGCTTCTTTGCCAGGCGATCGCGATCAGGGTGAGCGCGATTCCCGCGAGCGAGAAGCCGACCATCGCCAGGAAGGCCTTGGCGCCGAACGCCCCATAGGCATAGCCGGCCGCGACCGTCGCGATCGTCATCGCGATGCCCTGGCTGGTCGAGACGAGGCTCTGCCCGCGCGCCGCATAGGCGGGCAGCACGCTCGTCTGGATGAAGCGCAGGATGCCGAGATGCATGGCCGTGTAGCTGAGGCCGTGCAGCGCCTGCAGCAGCACGATCACCGGCAGCGGCGGATCGAGCGCCATGCCGCTCCAGCGCAGCGCGCCCGCGATCCCTGACAGAAGGATGAGGCGCAGCGGATCGATGGCGCCGAACAGCCGCGCCGCAAAGGCGAAGATGAACACTTCGACCAGCACCCCGATCGACCACAGCACGCCGATCGTCGGCCCCGAGAAGCCGAGCGAGCGCCAATGCAGCGAGGAGAAGCCGTAGATCATCGCATGGCTGCAATTGACGAGCGCCGCCGCCGCGAGCACCAGCAGGAAGAGCGCGAAGGGAATCGTCGTGCCGCGCCCTTTCGGATGGGCGACCGCGCCATCGGACTCCATCGTCTCGGCCGGCAGCAGCCAGGCGACCAGCACGATCGGCGCGAAGGACAGCGCGAACACCCAGATCAGCGCGCCCGGCGCCACCAGCGCGACCGCCGCGCCGGCCGCCAGCGTGCCGGCGATGAAGGCGACCGAGCCCCACATCCGCACGCGGCCATAGTCGCTCTTGCGCTTCGTCAGGCCGCGCATCGCGAAGGCGTCGCCGAGCGGCACTAGCGGCCCCCAGAACAGCGAGAACAGCGCCGTGCCGATCAGGATCGGCCAGAAGCCGTCGACGAGCCCGGTCGCCGCGACGAAGAGCCCGGTCAGCACCGCCGAGACCGCGATCACCCGCGCCAGGTTGCCGGTGCGGTCGGCGACCGCCCCGATGACCGGATTGCCGATGATGCGGATGATCGAGGGCGCCGCCAGCACGATGCCGATCATCCTCGGGTCGAGATGGCGCGCTTCCAGCCATAGCGGATAGAGCGGGAAATACAGCCCCATGCCGCCATAGAGCACCGAGAAATAGCCGGCGACGATCCGTGCAAAACCCCGGCGCTCGCGGTGGGCGTCGCGTTCGTCCTTCATTAAGATTCTTCCAGCGATTCGCGCCCGGATCTTCGCCGGCGAGCCACAATAAAGGATACGAGATGGCGGCCAAGCCTCCCCCCGCGAAGATCCCGTCCGCCGCCGACACATGGCCGGGCACGCCGCGCCTGGACGGGATCGCGGGCGGCGAGGACCGGCCGAAGGATATCTGGATCAACAACTATACGGCGGTCGAGACCGCCGTGATGGAGACGCCGCGCGGCCGCTGGTTCCTCGCCGAGCATGCGCGCCGCAACCGCCT
>JBDHTH010000558.1:0-2601 GCA_039808545.1 Phreatobacteraceae bacterium
AGGTCGGACGTCGCGAAGCGGCCGCCGTCGAGCGGCACCAGCGGGCGCAGGTCCGGCGGGATGACCGGCACGACGGTCAGGATCATCCATTCGGGCTTGTTGCCGGAGGCGATGAAGGCCTCGATCAGCTTCAGCCGCTTGGCGAGCTTCTTCGGCTTCAGCTCGGAGGTCGATTCGGCGATCTCCTTCCTGAGGTCGACCGCGATCTGGTTGAGGTCCATGCCCTTCAGGAGCTCGCGGATCGCCTCGGCGCCGATGGCGGCCGTGAACGAATCCTCGCCGTATTCCTCCTGGGCGTGGATGTACTCATCCTCGCTGAGGAGCTGGCGGTCCTTCAGCGGGGTCAGGCCCGGCTCGAGAACCACGTAGTTCTCGAAATAGAGGATGCGCTCCAGATCCTTCAGCGTCATGTCGAGCAGCATGCCGATGCGGCTCGGCAGCGACTTCAGGAACCAGATATGCGCGACCGGGGCGGCCAGCTCGATATGGCCCATGCGCTCGCGCCGGACGCGCGCGAGCGTCACCTCGACGCCGCACTTCTCGCAGATGACGCCCTTGTACTTCATGCGCTTGTACTTGCCGCACAAGCACTCGTAATCCTTGATCGGCCCGAAGATGCGGGCGCAGAACAGGCCGTCCCGCTCGGGCTTGAACGTGCGGTAGTTGATGGTCTCCGGCTTCTTGATCTCGCCGAACGACCAGGAGAGGATCTTCTCGGGGCTCGCGATCGAGATCTTGATCTGATCGAAGGTCTGCGGCTGCGTCGCCGGCCCGAAGAGATTCATCACCTCTTGATTCATCACCGTCTCCTTAGCGCTTCAAAGCCGCCTGCCCTCGCTGGGTTCCGGGCGGAGAAGCGTGAAATCTGGCCTCGTCCGGACGGGGACGCCTCGCATCCCCGTCAGTCTTGTGCTTGGCGGCTTACTCGGCCGCGTCGCGCTGCGGCCCCTCGATGCCGATCGCGGTCGGCGTCTTGGTCTTGTTGTTGACCAACTCGACGTTGAGGCCGAGCGAGCGCATTTCCTTGACGAGCACGTTGAAGCTCTCCGGAATGCCCGCCTCGAACGTGTCGTCGCCGCGCACGATCGCCTCGTAGACCTTGGTGCGGCCCGCCACGTCGTCCGACTTCACGGTCAGCATTTCCTGCAGCGTGTAGGCGGCGCCATAAGCCTCGAGCGCCCAGACCTCCATCTCGCCGAAGCGCTGGCCGCCGAACTGCGCCTTGCCGCCCAACGGCTGCTGGGTGACGAGCGAGTACGGGCCGATCGAGCGGGCGTGGATCTTGTCGTCGACCAGATGGTGCAGCTTCAGCATGTAGATGTAGCCGACCGTGACCTTGCGGTCGAAGGCATCGCCGGTGCGCCCGTCGAAGAGCGTCACCTGGCCCGAGGTCTCCAGACCCGCGAGCTTCAGATGCTCCTCGATGTCGCTTTCCTTGGCGCCGTCGAAGACCGGGGTGGCGATCGGCACGCCGCGCTTCAAGTTGCGGCCGAGCTCCAGAACCTGGTCGTCGTCGAGCGAGGCGACGGTCTCGTCCTTGCCGTAGACATGCTCCAGCGTCTTGCGCAGGGGCTTGGCGTCATGGGAGCGCTGATAGGCCTCCACCGCCGCCGCCACCTGCCGGCCGAGACCCGCGCAGGCCCAGCCGAGATGGGTCTCGAGGATCTGGCCGACATTCATGCGGCTCGGCACGCCGAGCGGGTTCAGCACGATGTCGACCGGGGTGCCGTCCTCCAGGAACGGCATGTCCTCGACCGGCACGATGCGGCTGACCACGCCCTTGTTGCCGTGACGGCCGGCCATCTTGTCGCCCGGCTGGATCTTGCGCTTGATGGCCACGAAGACCTTGACCATCTTCATGACGCCCGGCGGCAATTCGTCGCCGCGCTGCAGCTTCTCGACCTTGTCGAGGAAGCGCTGCTCGAGGCGCTTCTTCGACTCGTCGTACTGCTTGCGCATCGCCTCGAGCTCGCCCATCAGGGCATCGTCGGCGACCGCGAACTGCCACCATTGCGAGCGCGGATACTCCTCCAGCAGGGCGCGGGTGACGGCCTGGTCCTTCTTGAAGGACTTCGGACCGGCGATCGCGACCTTGCCGTCGATCAGATCGGCGACGCGGCCGTAGACGTTGCGGTCGAGGATCGCCTGCTCGTCGTCGCGGTCCTTGGCGAGGCGCTCGATCTCCTCGCGCTCGATCGCCTGGGCGCGCTCGTCCTTCTCCACGCCGTGGCGGTTGAAGACGCGCACTTCCACGATCGTGCCCTGCACGCCCGGCGGCACGCGGAGCGAGGTATCGCGGACATCCGAGGCCTTCTCGCCGAAGATGGCGCGGAGCAGCTTCTCCTCCGGCGTCATCGGGCTCTCGCCCTTCGGCGTGATCTTGCCGACCAGGATGTCGCCCGCCTGCACCTCGGCGCCGATATAGACGATGCCGGCCTCGTCGAGGTTCTTCAGAGCCTCTTCGGAGACGTTCGGGATGTCGCGGGTGATTTCCTCGGGCCCCAGCTTGGTGTCGCGGGCCATGACCTCGAATTCCTCGATATGGATCGAGGTGAACACGTCCTCCTTCGCGATGTTCTCGGAGAGGAGGATCGAGTCTTC
>JBDHTH010000559.1:0-2594 GCA_039808545.1 Phreatobacteraceae bacterium
AGCTCGCTCCGGGCGATGACGCAGAGGGTGGCCCCATAGGCGGCGGCGCCCGCCAGAATGACCAGCGCCAATGCCGCGGCACTCGTCGGCATCGGCAGCATCAGCAGCAGCGCCGACATGATCGCGGTGGCGGCCGCGACCTTGCCGAGCCCGCGCCAGTCGATCGCGAAATCGGGCATGCGCCCCGCCACGGCGAACCCGGCCAGCGTCACCAGCGCCGAGGCGGCGAGGCAGCCGACGACGCTGCCGATTGCGCCGTGCCACAGCGCGCCGATCCAGCAGAACAGCACCGTGAGCGCCGCCTCGGCGACATCGAGGGCCGTCATCAGCGCCGGCCGCTCGGCGAGCTGAAGCACCTCGTCGAGCCAGTTGTGGCGGATCACCCGCATCGCGCCGGTCAGCACCGCCAGCGGCAGCACCAGGGCGGTCATCTCGCGGAACGGGCCAGCGGTCAGCACAGCCGCGACGGGCGAGGCGAGCAGGATGACGCCGCTGGTCGCTGGCGCGACCAGCGCGAGCAGCATCGTGCCGCCGGTCGCCAGCACCGCCATGCCGGCGGCGCGGCCCTCGCGGCGCGCCCGCTCGACGGCGGCCGGGAACACCGCGACGGTGGCGATCCCCGCCAGCTGCTGCGCGATCCTGAGGCCGATCCCCCAGCCGACCGATATCAGCCCCACCGCCACCGTGCCGAGCACCGCGTCGGTCGCGAAGCGCACGCTCTGCGCGGAGACCCAGGCGAGAATGGCGCCGAGCGCCGCGAAGGAGCCGTAGCGGATCGCCGCGCGCAGCACCGCCCCGTCCGGCGGGCCGGCGCGGCGCGCCAGCCCGAGCGCCGGCCACAGGATGGCGGCGACGGCCACATGGCCGATCGCCATGCCGGCGAAGACGCGCTCCACGCTCGCAGGGCCCCACTGGAACAGCGCCAGCGTGACGGCGAGGCTCAGGGCCGGCGCCGCAACCTGGGCCAGGGCGTAGAGCCCGGTCCGATGGTCCACGCGCGCCCGGCTCGCCCAATGCGCCACGAGGCTGCGCGCCGCCCCCGACAGCGCCGCCGACCAGACAAGCGCGGAACTCGCCCCCGCCCCGGCGATCAGCGCGGCGAGCCCCGCCGCCAGCAGCGCCTGAGCCAGCGCCGAGACCGCGAGCACCGCCAGCTCGGTCCGGTCCTGCGCGATCCTGCCGGGATCGCCGGAAGGTGCCAGATAGCGCAGCACGTAATGCGACCACCAGACGAGTCCGGCCACGCCGATCAGGTCCTGCGCCGCCACGATCAGCGCATAGAGCCCGATATCCCCCGGCGACAGCCAATGCGTCAGCACCAGGACGGCGACGATCTGCAGCGCCGGCCCGAGCGTGCTCGCCGGCAGATAGAGCACTGTCCTGCGCAGCATCATGCCGCCACCGCCGACCATCCCGAACCGGTCAGACCCCGAAGATCACGAATTCCGAATACGCGTAGTCGAGCCGGTCGGCCGGCAGGCCGCCGGTGTGAAAGCGCTTCTGCCCGGCGCGGAAATGCGCGCCCGCCGGGCAGAGCCCGGCCGGGGCGTCGATCCACGCGACCGGCATGCCGCGGCGGATAAGAAACCGCATCAGAGAGGGCAGCGCGCGGATCACGGCGGCGCGCGAGGCCGCGAAGATCACCTGCCCGACCTCCAGCCCGCGCCGCCGGATCGCCCTTAGGATCAACGGCGAGGCGCCCTCCGGCGTCTCGATCACGGCCGCGATGCAGCCGAGCTCCAGATGCCGCTCCGCGATGGCCCGCTGGCCGGCATCGAGCATCGTGCGGCTCCCCGCGTCATAGGCGAAAATCCGGTACCCGCGACGGCGCGGCATCGCCGCGAAGGGGAACGCAAATGCAATGATGGTTCCCTCGCTCCACGGCGTCAGGCCGAGCTTGGCGTTCAGCGTCTCGACGATCGCCGAGGGCGTGAGGTCCGTGACGACGGCGCATCCTTCCTCAGCTTTCAACACCTGCCGCAGCATCAGCGGCGCGAGCGAGCGATGCGCCGGCTCGACGGACCAGCTCGACAGGTTGCAGATCGGCAGTTCGCCCTGCCCGTCGTCGCCCCCGCGCGACCTGCGCAGCGTCAGGATGACGCCGGCATCGCCCTCCGGGCTCTCCAGGACATAACCATCGGGACCGGCGAGATGGCCGGCCGCGCGCAGCGCCTCGATCCGCGCGAATCCGCGCCGCCAGAACGCATCGTCCCGCTCCGGAAAACCTCGCGCCAGCAGCGCCAGCGCCCGCACCACCATCGGCGGATCAGCGATCGGCGTGAGCTGTCCGGGCCTGACGACCCCCGTGGCGATCGCTGCCATCCATACTCCTCGATACTTGCCCAACCTCCTTCGACGAGGCCGGCCCGTCACCGTTTTCGGGCAAAAGTTCTGATTAATGGTGAATGAACGTTTCGCTTCGAATTCAGGCGCCGATCCGGCATGATTCATGCTGATAGTCAGTATGGTGAAGCATGGACCAGAGCTACAATCCCGCTCATGCCTTGTCCGAGGCGGCCAAGCGGCAGCCGGATGCGCTCGCGATCAACGCCGGCGGCGCCGCCCTCACCTACGCGGAACTCGCCGCGAAGGCC
>JBDHTH010000560.1:0-2587 GCA_039808545.1 Phreatobacteraceae bacterium
CGACGCTGCGCTCGATCAGCAGCCGCGAGCCGCTGACGCAGGCCTGGCCGGCGTTGCGCGTCACGCCGAGCAGGACCTTTTCGGCCGCCGCATCGAGATCGGCATCGGCGCAGACGATATGCGCGGACTTGCCGCCGAGCTCCAGCGAGACCTTCTTTAGCCCGTCGCCGGCGATCCGACCGATCTCGCGGCCGACCTTGGTCGAGCCCGTGAAGGACAGCATGTCGACATCCGGATGCTCGCTGATGCCGCGGCCTACATCCTGGCCGTAGCCCGCGACGATGTTGACCACGCCCGGCGGCACGCCGGCTTCCCGCAGGATCGCGCCGAGGCGCAGCGTGGTGCCGGAGGTCAGCTCGCTCGGCTTCACGACCGCGCAGCAGCCGACCGCCAGCGCGAAGGGCAGTTTCTGGCTGACGATCAGCAGCGGATAGTTCCACGGGGTGATCATGCCGACCACGCCGACCGGCTGGCGGAAGACCAGTGCCATGGTCTGCCCGCCGAGCTGGTCGTAGGTGTCGCCATAGGTGTGCCGGGCGAGCGTCGCGGCGTATTCCCAAAGCCCGATCGCGCCGTTGATCTCGCGATCGACGAGGGCGATGGGCTTGCCGACCTCGAGGCATTCGATGAGCCGCAGCTCCTCGCGATGCGCGTCGATGAGCTGGGCGACGCGCATCAGCACCTTGGCGCGCTCGGCGCCCGGCAGGTTGCTCCAGACCCGGCGGTCGGCCGCGCTTCGGGCGGCCGCGACCGCGGCCGCGACGTCCTCGGGCGTCGCCCTCGGGTAGCGGCTGACCAATGTTCCATGGGCGGGATTGCGGCGCTCGATCGCTTCGCGGGCGGCGGCCGGCACGAAGCCGTCGCCGATGAGGCTTGCGAATTCGGTTGGATGTGGCGGCAGGCTGGCGTGCGGCGCTGCGGCTGGAACGGACATCGGAATCTCCCCGGATCGTTGCCGGCCCCGGCCGGTCAATGCGCGGCGACTACGGCCGGCGCGGCCGTCGTCGTCTCGCTCAGGATGGAATCGGCGATCTTCTCGGCCACCATGATGGTGGGCAGATTGGTGTTGGCGCAGGGCACCGCCGGAAAGATCGAGGCGTCGACCACCCGCAGCCCGGGCACGCCGCGCACGCGCCCGTTCTCGTCCGTGACCGCCATGGGATCGTCGTCATCGCCCATGCGGCAGGTGCAGGAGGCATGCCACACGCCGATGGCCGAGCGCCGGATATAGGCTTCCAGCGCCGCGTCGTCGGTCATCAGCACGTCGAGCGGCTCGCCTTCGACGATGAGGTTGCGAAGGAGCCAGCGGCGCAGCGCGTCCGGCCCGTCGAGGAGCCTCGCGAGAATATCGGTGAGGACCCGGTTGCGCGCGCTGATGTCGCCGACCTGGCGGACCTTCTCGCTGAAGCTCGCCGGGAACGGATCGGAGGTCACGGCCTGCATGACGGGCAGGGCATAGAGCGCCGCCATGCGCCGGAACGCGGTCATCAGCCGCTCAAGGTCGCGATAATCGGCGAGCAGGTTAAAATCCACGAGCGGCTGCGCGGCGGAGTCGGGGCTCGCGAGCCGCACCACACCGTCGCGCGAATAGGTCTTGTTGACCCAGATCGAGATGCAGCAGATGCGGTCGCCGACGGCATGCCATGCGGTCTTGGTGGCGATGGTCGAGCCCATATCGCCTTCGGGCGCCCCCTCCAGGCCGGAGGAGAAGCGCATGCCGAGCAGCAGATGCCGGCGGCGGCGACCATTGATGCGCGCATGCGGCTTGACGAAGGCGGCGACCGAGATCGACGGATGATCCATCAGGTTGCGGCCGACGCCCGGCAGATGCCGGCGCACCGCGATGCCGAGATCCTTCAGCGCCGCCGCGTGGCCGATGCCGGCGCGCAGGAGATGCGCCGGCGAGTAGATCGCGCCGCAGGAGAGGATCACCTCCCGCGCCGTGAAGGCCTGCTCGCCCGCCGGGCCGAGCGCATGCACGCCGGTGCAGACCTCGCCGTCGAACGACAAAGCGCGGACTTCCGTCCCGGTCAGGATCGTCAGGTTCGGCCGGGCCCGCTCGGCCGGGCCAAGATAGCCGATCGCGGTCGGAACGCGCCGGTCGTAGAGATTGGTGATCGCGGCGGGATAGTAGCCGTCGCGGAAATCGCCGTTCTGGTCGGCGATATAAGGCCAGCCGGCGGATTCGAGCGCCGCGGCCATCGCCTTGGCGTGCTCGGGCCAGAGGTCCTGGAAGATGCGGCGGACCGGAATGGGCCCGTCGCGGCCGTGCAGCGGTCCGTCGAAGTCGATGTCGCGCTCGAGCTTGCGGAAATAGGGGAGGACCGTCTCCCAGCTCCAGCCGCGCGCGCCGAACGCGCCCCACGCGTCGTAGTCCGACGGGAGGCCGCGGCTGGCGAGCTGGCCGTTGATCGAGGAACCGCCGCCGAGCACGCGGGCCTGCTCGTATTTGCGGGTTCGCGGCGGCGGAGCGCCGGGATCGTTGTGCGGTCGCGCCTCGGTGGTGACGCGAAGCTCGTTCCAGAGAAAGCGCCTGTCGAGATAGGCGGTGCCCGCGTAGCTGTCGCTGATGGCTTCCGGGGTCGCG
>JBDHTH010000561.1:0-2583 GCA_039808545.1 Phreatobacteraceae bacterium
GATCTCGGCCGCCTTGAGGCCGGCCGCCGTCTCGGCGCGCTCGAGCACGATGCGGTTGAGGAAGGCGACGCCCTCCAGCACCGCCCAGGCGAGGTCGGCGGCCCCGTGCCGGCGGTTCAGCCCGACAAAGGCGCCGCGCAGCGCCGTATCCCAATAGGGCACGCGCTCGCCCTGCAAGTAGGGCAGGAAGAGGAGCGGCTGGGAATCGCGCGGCCCCGCGAGGAGCGCGTCGATCGCGGCCCCGGTCGGGGCATCGGCGTGCCCGACGAGGCCGAGCAGCCAGGCGAGGGTGTCGGCGCCGTTCTGGCCCGGCCCGCCGAGCTGGTGGGCGCCACGCCAGTCGACCGTCAGCAGGCCCTCGGCGGCGATCGGCTCCGCCGCCATCAGCCCGAACACCTCGGTGGTGCCCGAGATGTTGTAGGCGAAGCCCGGCCGCTGCGCGCCGAGGCCGGTGACGGCCGTCCAGGTGTCGTTGCAGCCGGCGAAGACCGGGCGGCCCGCCAGCCGGTCGAGCGGCGCCGGCAGGCCCGGCTGTATGGCGCCGACGCGGTCGGCAGGTTCCAGCAAGGGCGGCGGGAGGGTCGCCGGCAGGCCGGCGGCCTCCAGCAGCGACCGTCCGTCCGGCCCCGGCGCTGCCGCGGCGACGAGCCGCGCCATCGACACGGGATCGGAGGCCGCGACGCCGGTCAGGCGGAAATTGAGGTAGTCCTTGGGGTCGAGGACGACATCGAGCGCCGCCAGGACCTCCGGCTCGTGGCGCGACAGCCAGTCGAGCCGCGCCAGCGGATGAAAGGCGTTGACGCCGGCCGCCTCGGGATGGTCGACGGGCAGGCGCCCGCGCAAGGCCGCCAGCCCCTCCTCGGCGCGCGTGTCGCGCCATGTCAGGGCGGGCCGCACGACCTCGCCGTCGCGGCCGAGGAAGATCTGGGTGCGCGTGACGCCGCAGATCGCGACCGCCTCGGCCGCCGCGAAGGCCTCGGGCGCGGCGGCCGCGAGCGCGCCCGCCATGGCGAGGAAGGCGCTCCACCAGGCCTTCGGGTCGATTTCGTCCTCGCGAAGCCGGCTGCGCGGCTTCGGCGCCGCGACCATGCGGTCGACCTCGACGCGGCCGTCGTCGCGCATGAGCGCGGCGCGCAGATTGGTGCCGCCGATATCGCAGACAAGCACGCGGCTCATGGTTTTGCGGCCGTGTTCACGCGCGTGTGAACTCGGCTCCGGCCATCGGCCGATAAATTCCGTCTGCCGAATGTGAACAACACGTCATGCTGCACGTTGGAACATCGCCGGAGTGTTCTGGCGCAGGCCGAGGAGTAGCGTATGCAGGCCGTGGAAGCCAATGTCCACACGATCCTCGTTGTCGAGGACGAAGTGCTGATCCGGCTGAACATCGCAGATTACTTGCGCGATTGCGGCTATCGGGTCCTGGAGGCGGGCGCCGCGCAGGAGGCGATCGACATCATCGCGGGCGGCGCGGCCGTCGATCTCGTCTTCTCGGACGTCCAGATGCCCGGTGACATCGACGGATTCGGCCTGGCGCAATGGATCCGCAAGACGCATCCCGAGATCCATGTCGTGCTGACGTCCGGCTATGCGCGGGCGGCCGAGAAGGCGGCGGAGCTGTGCGAGGACGGGCCGCTGCTCGGCAAGCCCTATGAGCCGCAGAGCGTCGCGCAGCGCATCCGCGAGATGCTCGGCACGGCGGCGCGGCGCTCGCCGAAAGTGCCGCGCTCGGGCGCCGCCTGAGGCCGGTCGACCTGTCGCTGCGGTTTTGCAGCGTTGTCCGGGGAACGGCGCTTATCCGCATCGAGATAGAGCAGCATCGGGGAATTCATCGTGATCGTCACGCGCCGTCTTGCCGGTTTGGCAGCAAGCTTTCTTCTTTTCGCAGCGGCGGGGTGCCAGATGCCAGCGTCAACCAACCAATGCCGCAACGATGCGGCAGCCGCCTTGGCGGGTCGGGACAGAGTGACGGACGAGGAGGCCAAGCGGCTGACCGGCGCGACCATCGTCCGCCAGATCAAACCCGGCCAGCCGGTCACCTTGGACTACAGGCAGGAGCGCGTGACGATCGAGACCGATCCGAAGACCGGGAAGATCGTCAGGGCGTTCTGCGGGTGAGGCCGGCGAGACGCCGGCATGTCGGCCTCATGCCGCTTCGTCGATGCGCTCCGTATGAGCGACGAGGGTCAGCAGGCGTGCCGTCATGGCGCTCGAGGGGTCGGCGAGCGGCGCCAGGATCGTGAAATGATCGGCGCCGGGGATGCGGTCCTCGCGCGCCTCCACGCCGAGCGCGCTCCAGGCCTCCGCGAGATCGCGGCTCTGGCGATGGTATTCGGCGCTTTCGGCGCCGCCGACCACGGCGTCGAACAGGCGCCCGGCCGCGACCCGCCAGCCGAGCGGGGAGAGGCGCCGGGCATCATCGACCGAGAGTTGCAGCGCCTCGTTGTTGCTCGTGGCGCAGAGCGGCACGAGGTCGTAAAGGCCCGAGATGCCGTAGCCGCAGGGCACGAGGTCGCCCGGCGCGCCGGGCGCGAGCCCCCGGAAATCGGTTGCGACGGCGCAGGCCGTCGCATGGCCGCCGGC
>JBDHTH010000562.1:0-2572 GCA_039808545.1 Phreatobacteraceae bacterium
GCAGGCGTCGTCGCCTCGGTCTATGTCCAGACCAACTGGCCGAAGGCCGGCGCGCTCGCCGAGGTCGAATGGGTGAGTCGCGAGGCGGAGCGCAGCGGCTGGCCGCAGGCGATCGTCGGCTATGCCGACTTCCTCGACGACGATGTCGGAGCATTGCTGAAGGCGCAGGCGCGCTTTCCCCTGATGCGCGGCATCCGCCAGCAGATCCATTGGCACGAAAAGCCGCTCTACCGCTTCGCCGAGCGTGCCGACATCGCCGACGATCCCCGCTTCCGCAGGAACCTCGCGAAGCTCGCGGATCATGGCTGGCTGTTCGAGCTGCAGGTTTTCGAGAGCCAGATGGCCTCCGGCGCGCGGCTTGCGCGGGCGCTGCCCGGCATCACCTTCGTCCTCGAGCATGCCGGCATGCTCGAGGATTTGTCCGCCGAGGGCCGGCGGCGCTGGCGCGACGGCATGCGCCGGCTCGCCGACGAGCCCAATGTCGCGACCAAGCTCTCCGGCCTCGGCACCTTCGTCCATCGCAACGACCCGGCGCTGATCGCCGAGATCACGGCCGAGACCGTCGCGATCTTCGGGGCGGAGCGCTGCGTCTGGGGCTCGAATTTCCCGATCGAGAAGCTGTGGACCGGCTATGCCGCGCTCGTCGCCTCGATCCGGCGCGCGGTCTCCGGCCTCGGCGAGGCCGAGCAGCGCGCCATACTGAGCGGCACGGCCGCGCGGCTTTACGGGATCGAGCTTGCCTGATCTTACGGCTTGATCATGCGAGGCCCGCCTCCGTCACGCTGATCCTCGCGGTGCTTCGGCGATTGCCCCTCGCCGATGCCAAGCTGCGGCAGTGACGCTTTCACACCAATGCGCTGTGTTTCGTGAGCCGCGAGCTTGCGGGCCGGCGGGTTGCTCTCATGGGAGCCGGACGTATCGGAGGCGACCCGAACGCGCTACCTCGGATGAAATCGCCGCATCGTAGCCTGAGCGTCGGGATGCGTCGCATCCTGCGCGTAGACGCGGTTGGCGAGCGCGTCCATCGGCTCGCCGCCGGGATCGAGCAGCGAGAAATACCGCTTGGCCGAAGCCACGGCATGGGGCGGCAGGCGCGCCAGCTTCTCGGCCTCGCCGACCGCGGTCTCGAGCGCCGGCGCGCCGGCCGCATCGGCCAGGCCGATGGCGAAGGCCTCGCTGCCGGACAGCGGCGCGGCGCCGAAGGCGATGCGCCGCGCCTTCGGAATTCCGACGCGGCCGGCGAGGGCGTGCAGGCCGAAGCCGGGCAGCCAGCCGAGCGACACCTCCGGCAGATGCCAGCGTGCGTCGGGCGCCGTCACCACCAGATCGCAGGAGGCGGCGAGCACCAGCCCCGCGCCGAGCGCGAAGCCGTCCACGGCCGATATCACGGGCGTCGCCATCATCCCGATCGAGCGCGCGAAGGCGGCCATGCGGATGTTCAGCCGCGACACCGCCTCCTTGTCGTCGCCCGAGAACTCCTTCAGGTCGGCGCCGGCGCTGAAGCCCTTGCCGGCGCCGGTCAGCACGATCGCCTTCGCCGACGGATCGACATCGAGCGCGGCGAATTGCTCGATCAGCGCGCCGAGCAGCTCGGAGCCGAGCGCGTTGCGCCGCTCGGGGCGGTTCAGCGTAACGATCGCGACGTCGGCGCGCCGCTCGCACAACAGGTAGCTCATCGCTCTTCCCTTCAGCTCGCGAGCGCCAGCGATGCCCTGGCCGTGTCGGCCTTGGCGCGGAAATCGGCGGCGAGCCCCATCGGGGCGTCCCTGAATATGCGTGCATCCATCTTGCGCAGCGCCGGCGAGACGCGGACCTCGAAGCCGATCTGGTCGAGCACGTCGCGCTGCAGCTCGATACCGGGCGCGGCCTCCACCAGCACCAGCCCGTCATCGGCGAGCTCGAAGACGGCCCGCTCGGTCACATACATCACCTGCTGGCCGCGCTCGCGCGCGTAGCGGCCATTGAAGGTGATCTGCATGACGTCGGGCACCCATTTGCGGACCTTGCCCTCGCGCCGCAAGGCCAGCGCGCCCTGTCCGTCCGGACCGGCGTCGAGGCCGCCGGTCGTCAGCGTGCCGGAGAACACGATTTTCCGCGCGCCCTGGCTGATGTTGACGAAGCCGCCGGGGCCGATGATCGCGTCGGCGAAGCGGGAGACGTTGACGTTGCCGTGCCGGTCGACCTCGGCGAAGGACAGGAATGCGAGGTCGAGCCCGCCGCCATCGTAGAAGTCGAACTGGTCGGGCTGGGGGACCAGCATGTCGTAGTTGACGCCGGCGCCCGCATCCTTGCCGACCGCAGGCATGCCGCCGACGATGCCCTGCTCGGCCGTCAGCGTCACCTCGCGGTAGAAGCCTTCCTCGGCCGAGATGGTGGTGATGCCGTTCGAGACGCCGAAGCCGATATTGACGACCGCGCCCGGCACGAGCTCCATCGCGCCGCGCCGCGCGATCACCTTGCGGATGTCGAAGGGGATGGGCTGGAAGGCGTTGTCGGGCACGCGCATCTTGCCGGCATAGGCCGGGTTGAAGACGGTCTGGTAGGTCTGCTTCTGGTCCGGGTCGACGACCAC
>JBDHTH010000563.1:0-2570 GCA_039808545.1 Phreatobacteraceae bacterium
GCGAGGATACGGTCCGCCCCTTCCGCGAGGCTGCCCGCCGCCCGCAGCGCCCGCACGGCGCGGCGCGCCCGAAGGCCGGCCGCCGCCAGCTCGACGCCCTTGGCGAACCAGATCGTCCAGGTGATCACCGAGGCGAGCGCCAGCCCGATCATCACGCCTTTGACGACGTTGTCGGCCGCCATGAACATGCCCCAGGGCGACAGGTTCTCGGGCAAGGTGCCGTGCGGCGCCGGGATCGGCGCGACAGGAGGCGACGCGGCGGGCACCTCCTGCGCGGTCGATTGGGGCGCCGTCGGCTGCGGTGCGGCCTGCTCGGGGACGGCCTGTTGCGGTGCGGCCGGCTGGGGCGCCGTCTGCTGCGGCGCGGCCGGTTGTGCGGGGCTCGGCGGGGGCGGGGTCTCCTGCGGCACCGGCGTCGCGGCCGGCGCCTCGACCGGGCGGGAAACGTCCTGAGCCCAGGACGGTGACTGCATCGTCATCATGACGACGAGAATGCAGACGACGGCTCTAGGGACCCCAAACACCAAGCAACTCCAGTCTTAAATAATTCTAATGTAGAAGTAGAACTTTCCGATGCCTTCAACGAAGCTCCGAATGCTGGAGAGTTCTGTGCCAATTTCTCGGTGACTATTCAATACAAATTTCGAATTCGATCCCGACTTGTGATTTCGAGCGCACGATACGCGCTCGAGCGAGCGCTCGGAGCCGCCTTTTCGAAAGAGCGACAGGGCCGCATTCGGACCCTCCGCTCCAATCGCCGCAATCCGCGCCGCGGCGGGCCCAACGCTTGCTGCGCCTCCCATCCGGGCATATACACGCTTCATGGCGACGCTTTGTTACTGCATCCTGCTCCGCAGGGCCGCGCGCCGCGTGACGGCGATCTACGACGAGGCGCTGGCGCCGATCGGCGTCAACCTCGCGCAGTTCAGCCTGCTCCGGAACATCGAGCGGGCCGGCCCGGTCTCGCTCACCGAGCTCGGCCGGCTGACGGAGCTCGACCGTTCGACGATCGGCCGCAATGTCCGCGTCCTCGCCCGCATGGCGCTGGTGCGGAGCGTCGACGGCAAGGACCAGCGCGAGGCGACGATCGCGCTGACCGAAAAGGGAAAATCCATTCTGGAAGCGGGTGCGGCGCCGTGGGACACGGTTCAGCGGCAGATCGATGCCGCGCTCGGCGCCGACCGGTCGGACCAGCTCCGCGACACGCTGCACGGCCTCGCGCAGATCCAACCGCAGGCCTGACGGCGCGCGATCGAGCGAAATCGAAAAAGCGGGAGAAATGGTGCCGCGGAAGGGATTCGAACCCCCGACCCCATCATTACGAATGATGTGCTCTACCAGCTGAGCTACCGCGGCGCGCTGCGGCGGCCTTGGTAATCAGAAGCGGCCCGTTTGGCAAGAAGCGCATCGGGCCAAGGCGCAAGAATCGCGAAATCCGGCACCTCCGTCACCGCAATAGCGCCGCGCCGCGATCGAGCGGCTTGATCCCGGCGGCCGCTTCGTCCAGATTGCGGCCGCTTTTGAAGGGTCGAGACGATCATGAACGCTGTCGAGAAGCCGCTCCGGCCGAACTGGCTGAACATCCTCACGGTGGTGAGCGCCGCCATCCTGATCGGCGCCGAGACGGTCGGGCTGTCGTTCGCGGCCGCCTGGGCCTTCACGACCCTGTTCCATCTCGACGACATCGTCTCGACCGGCCTCTACATCGTTTTCGGTTTTATCGGCCTCGCGGCGATCGGCGTCTTCCTGCGCTCGGCGCGAAGGATCGAGCCCTTCTTCACGCGATCGTGACAGGGCGCCCCAGGCGGAATCCCTGACCGGCCCTCGAACCCGATTCGAGGTCGCGCCGACCAAAGGACATCAAGGCCGGATGGTCTGGCCCGATAGATCCTAAGGTCCTCGCCATGTTCAAGAAAATCGCACTTTCTGCCGCCGCTCTCGGTGCTCTTTCGATCGCCGGCCTTTCTACCGCGACGCAGGCCCAGGCCGGCTACTTCCACAAGCCCTACCATCATCATCACTTCCGCCCGTTCGTCGTCGTGAAGCCCTTCTACGTCGCCCCCCGGCCCCACTACGTGACCTATGGCTGCCACTACAAGAAGCAGCTCGTCGACACCCCGTGGGGCTATAAGTGGAAGGTCGTGAAGGTCTGCCCGGGCCACGTCTGGTAAGCCAGCCCTCTTCCATCGCGAAGCCGGCCCGGATTGATCCGGGCCGGTTTTATTTTGAGATCAGTCGCGGTGATAGGGGTGGCCCGCCAGGATGGTCGTCGCGCGATAGAGCTGCTCCGCGAGCACGATGCGCGCGAGCTGATGCGGCAGGGTGATTCGCCCGAGCCGCCAGCAGGCCGCCGCGCCGGCACGCAGTGCCTCGTCGAGACCGTCCGCGCCGCCGATCAGGAAGGCGAGGCGCCTCGCCCCGCCGTCGCGCTCCCGCGCCAGATACTCCGCGATGGCGCGGCTGGTCGGGTCCTGCCCGCGCTCGTCGAGCGCTACGAGGCGCGCCTCGGGAAGCCGCGCCGTCAGGCCGGCCGCCTCCTCGCGCTTGCGGTCGGCGGGCCGCCCGGCCCG
>JBDHTH010000564.1:0-2568 GCA_039808545.1 Phreatobacteraceae bacterium
GCAGGCCGAGCTCGGGCGGGGGCACCGCATGGGTGATCATCGAGACCTTGCCGTCGGCCGGGCTGACGACCAGCCCCTCGCGCAAGGGCGTCGAGCGCGCGGGATCGCGGAAGAAATAGGCGACCCACAGGGTCAGGATGGCGAGCGGCCAGAACACCCAGCCCCAGCCGAGGAACAGGGTGATGAGCGTGACGCCGCCGACGCCCGCCAGGAACGGGTAGCCTTCGCGATGCACCGGCGCGATGGTCTGCCGGATCGATTCAACGATCGCCATTGAGATCTCCAATCAAGGCGGTCTCTCGTAGGGGTTCGCCGCCGCAAAATCAAACGGCGGCCGAGACGTCCCGCGCGGGCGCCGGTTCCTCAGCCGCCGGCGCGGGCGCGCCGCCCCCCTCCTGGCGGTCGGGGCGGATCGTGCCGTCCTCGATCGAGCGGGCGAGCTTGGCGCGCGCCTCCTCGGCCTCGCGTTGGCGATTCCATAGGCCCGCATAGAGACCGCCGGCCGCGATCAGGCTCGCATGCGTGCCGCGCTCCACCAGGCGGCCCTTCTCGAGCACGATGATCTCGTCCGCGTTGACGATGGTGGAGAGCCGGTGGGCGATCACCACCGTGGTGCGGCCGCGCGCCACGCTCTCGAGCGAGGCCTGGATCTCCTTCTCGGTATAGCTGTCGAGGGCGGAGGTCGCCTCGTCGAGCACCAGGATCGGCGGCGCCTTGAGGATCGTGCGGGCGATGGCGACGCGCTGCTTCTCGCCCCCCGAGAGCTTCAACCCGCGCTCGCCGACCTCGGTGTCGTAGCCCTGCGGCAGATCCGAGATGAAATGGTCGATCTGCGCCATGCGCGCCGCCTCGCGCACCGCCTCGTCATCCGCGTCGTGCCGGCCGTAGCGGATATTGTAGGCGATCGTGTCGTTGAACAGCACGGTGTCCTGCGGAACCATGCCGATGGTGGCGCGCAAAGATTCCTGCGTCACGTCGCGCAGGTCCTGGCCGTCGATCGAGATGGCGCCGCCGGTGACGTCGTAGAAGCGGAACAGGAGCCGGGAGATGGTCGATTTGCCGGCGCCCGAGGGGCCGACGATCGCCACCGTCCTGCCGGCCGGCACCTCGAAGGAGACGTCGCGCAGGATCTGCCGCTCCGGATCATAGGCGAAGGAGACGTTCTGAAAGCGGATCGTCCCGCCCGCTACGGCGAGCGGCCGGGCGCCGGGCTTGTCCTCGATCTCGGGATGCTTGCCGAGGATCGTGAACATCGCCTCGATGTCGATGATCCCCTGCTTGATGTCGCGATACACCATGCCCATGAAGTTGAGCGGGATGTAGAGCTGGATCAGCATGGCGTTGACCAGCACCAGGTCGCCGACGCTGTTGCGCCCAGCGCGGATATCGGCGAGCGCCATCAGCATGACGGCCGTGAGGCCGATGGTGAAGATCAGCGCCTGGCCGGCGTTGAGGATGGCGAGCGAGGTATAGGCCTTCACGCTCGCGGTCTCGTAGCGGGCCATGGAGCGGTCGTAGCGCTCGGCCTCGCGCTTCTCGGCGCCGAAATACTTCACGGTCTCGAAATTCAGCAGCGAATCGATCGCCTTGGTGTTGGCGTCGTTGTCGCTGTCGTTCATGCGGCGGCGGATGCCGATGCGCCATTCGGTGGCGAAATAGGTGTAGGTCATGTAGGCCGCGATCATCGCCAGCACGACCGCGACGTAGCGCCAGTCGAAATGCGTCAGCAGCACGGCCGTCACCATCAGCAACTCGATGATGGTGGGCACGAGTTGCAGGATGACCATGCGGACGATGGTCTCGATGCCGTTGCGGCCGCGCTCGAGCACGCGGGTCAGCCCGCCGGTCTTGCGCTCCAGGTGGAAGCGCAGGCTGAGGCGGTGCATATGCTCGAAGGTGATGAGCGCGATCGCCCTGACGGCGTTCATCGCGACCTTGGCGAACAGGCCGTCGCGCATCTGGGTCAGCGCCGCCATCAGGATGCGGCTCACCCCGTAGGACAGGACCAGCGCGACCGGCGCGGCCATCAGCCAGAGGAGCGCGTTGCCGGCTTCCACGGGCGCCGAGGGCGTGCCGCTCAGCGCGTCGATCGCCCATTTCAGGAAGAAGGGCGTGATCATCGTCACGCCCTTGGCGGCGAGCAGCAGCAGCGCCGCGAACAGGATGCGCCGCTTCAGATCGCCGCGCTCGCTCGGCCAGATGAAGGGCCATAGATGGCGCACGGCGCTGAAAAGGTCGGCTTCAGCCAGCGGGCGGGTCTTCTCGGGCGTGGCGGATTTCGCCGGGGCTGGCTGCAACATGGGGTCCGAAAGCGTTCCTTGGAACGCCTCTATATGGGATTTTGACGGGCAAACGCCAGCCGAGCCGTCAGTTGCGGCGGTTTTCCTTGGCGGGCATCACGAAGATCTGGCCCGGATAGATGAGATCCGGGTCGCGGATCTGCCGCTGGTTGGCGCCGTAGATCTCGGTGTAGCGGATGCCGGCCCCGTAGGTCTTGGTGGCGATCCGCCACAGCGAATCGCCGCGCCGGACGACGACCGTATCGGGCGCCGCGACGACGACGGCCGA
>JBDHTH010000565.1:0-2567 GCA_039808545.1 Phreatobacteraceae bacterium
AACCGGCAGGCGGCGCAGGCGGTTGGTCACCCAAGCGGTGATCAGCGCCAGGACGAGGATCAGGTAGTAGAGGAAGATCGTGCGGTAGATCGGGCTGAATTCGAGGCCGAAGCGCGCCGTGAAGCCTTCGTCCGAGGCATTGAACGGGATGCCGAAGAAGCTCGGGCGCGGGATCGAGGAGATGCCGGCGCCGCCATTCGTGACTTCGACCCAGTTGATCAGGACGAGGCGGATGATCTCGCCGAAGGCCAGCGTGACGATCGCCAGATAGTCGCCGCGCAGGCGCAGCACCGGAAAACCGAGGATGACGCCCCAGAAGGCCGCGAGGATGCCGCCGATCGGCAGCAGGGCCCAGAACGACCAGGCGCCGAAGAATTCGCCGAACTGCACCGCCAGGAGCGCGTATGAATAGGCGCCGACCGCGTAGAAGGCGACATAGCCGAGGTCGAGCAGGCCGGCGAGTCCGACCACGATGTTCAGCCCCCAGCCGAGCATCACGTAGATGAGGACCTGGACGCCGAAATTGTCGATCCATTTCAGCGCGCCGCTCGGCCCGCCGATCCACAGCATCGCGAGCGGATAGGCGAGCATGACGCCGAGACCGACCCATTTCAGGATCCGGCCGAGATCCATCAGCGCCTCGGCGCGGGCCGTCGTCGCCTCGATCTTCGCGGCCCGCGGCCGCTCGGCCTTGGCGCGCTTGAAGAACAGGAGGTTGAGAATGAGGCGGCCGACGAAGACGATCGCCACCGCGATGATGGCGCGCGACCATTGCGGCGTGATGATCAGCCGGCTCGAAATGTCCTGATCGGTCTTCAGCCCGAGCAGCGGAAAGGCGAGCAGGGCCGTGAGGCCGGCCGCGATCGCCGCGTCGCGGACGCTGCCGGCGACGTCGACGCTGCCGGGGGCAGGGGGCGCGGCGCCGGAGGGCGTGGTGGTCTCGATCGCCATCTCAGACCTTCTCCACTTCGGGCCGGCCGAGCAGGCCCTGCGGCAGGAAGATCAGGACGATGGCGAGGATCGAGAAGGCCGCCACATCCTTGTATTCGATCGAGAAATAGGCCGACCACAAGGTCTCGATGAGGCCGATCAGGAGGCCGCCGACCACCGCGCCGGGCAGCGAGCCGATGCCGCCGAGCACCGCGGCCGTGAAGGCCTTCACGCCCGGCACGAAGCCGTCCGCGAAGTTCAGCACGCCGTAGTACATCAGGTACATGACGCCGGCGACGGCCGCGAGCGCCGCGCCGATGACGAAGGTCAGCGAGATGGTGCGGTCGACATTGACGCCGAGCAGCGAGGCCATCTTCCGGTCCTGCTCGCAGGAGCGCATGTCGCGGCCGAGCGAGGTCTTGGACACGAGATAGGTGAAGCCGGCCAGCAGCAGCACCGTCAGCAGCACGATGACGATCTGCTTGTAGGAGAGGACGACGTTGAAGTTCTCGCCCTGCATCAGCACGATCACTTCGGGGATCATCGGCGGCACCGGCTTGTTGCGGGCGCCCTGCGAGACCTGGATGAAGTTCGACAGGACGATCGACATGCCGATCGCCGAGATCAGCGGCGCGAGGCGGAAGGAGCCGCGCAGCGGCCGGTAGGCGACCCGCTCGATCATCCAGTTCAACAGGCCGGTCAGGAACATGGCGATGAACAGCACCACGATCAGCGCCGCGATGATCGCCAGCGTTCCGGTGATGCCGCCGAAGATGGCGCTGATCACCAGGAAGAAGATCAGCGCCAGGAAGGATGAGACCATGAACAGGTCGCCATGGGCGAAATTGACCATGCCGATGATGCCGAAGACCATCGTGTAGCCGATGGCGATCAGGCCATAGATAGAGCCCAGCGTGATCCCGTTGATCACCTGCTGCAGGAAATATTCCATCGCGACCCCCGTGCCGGACGGCGCGCGCCGTCGGCCCCTTTGCGGCGGCTCCGCCTTTCCAGCGGATATGCCGCCCACCATTCCCCGAGCCGCGTCTTCGCGCGGTTGCATCGTGCACCACTCGTAGCAGGCGTTCTTCCGGCCGACAATTCGCCGAAGGTGGTGCCATCCACAGCGGCGCGCTTGGTGCGATGCCGCCTTGGCGGTTGGCCAGCGCGGGGCTTCGGCCTATATCGCTGAGCATGAGGTTTTGTGCGCTGCGGGGCGATCTTGAGCGATAGCGAAGGGGCAGGAGGGGTCGCGCCGCGATCTTTCCGTGAGGCGATGAGCCGCGTCGCGGCCTCGGTGAATATCGTGGCGACCGACGGGCCGTCCGGGAAGGCCGGGTATACGGCGACCGCGTTCATGCCGGTTTCGGACGCGCCGGCGACCGTGCTCGTCGCGATCAATCGCGGCGGGCGGTCCGGGGCGGTGATCCGCGCGAATCGGGTCTTTACCGTGTCGGTGCTGGGCGCGCAGCACCGCGAGCTCGCCGATGTCTTCGCTGGCCGCGCGCCGCAGACCGGCGACGACCGCTTCGACCTCGCGCTTTGGCGGCAGCTCTCGACGGGCGCGCCGGGACTCGCCGACGCCGTCGCGGTCTTCGATTGCCGGGTGGTCGACACGGTGCCGGTCGCGACCCATG
>JBDHTH010000566.1:0-2563 GCA_039808545.1 Phreatobacteraceae bacterium
CGGCTTCGTCGTGATCAAATACGTGATCTGACCGAGCCAGGAGTTCCATGGACGCGCCGCGCAAGACGAGATCCATGCTGCGCCAGCGCGCGCCGGGCAGCCACGCGCGCGTCGCCTATGTCGAGCTCTTCTTCGACCTCGTCTTCGTCTTCTGCATCACCCAGCTCAGCCACGGGCTGATCGCGCATTTCACGCCGGCCGGACTCGCCGAGACCGCGCTGCTGCTGATGGCGGTGTGGTGGACCTGGATCTTCACCTCCTGGCGCTGATGGCGGCCGGGCTCGTCATGTCGACCTCGGTCCCGAAGGCGTTCGAGGCGCGCGGGCTCGCCTTCGCGCTCGCCTATGCGGGCATCCAGGTCGGGCGGACGCTGTTCATGCTCTGGGCGCTGCGCAACGGGCCGGAGGGCAACCGCCGCAACTTCCAGCGCATCCTCGTCTGGTTCTCGGCCTCGGCGGTGCTGTGGGTCGCCGGCGGGCTCGCCGAAGGCAACGCACGCTTCGCGCTCTGGGCGATCGCGCTCGGTATCGAATATGCCGGGCCGGCGCTGTTCTTCGTCGTGCCGGGGCTCGGGCGCTCGTCGACCGCCGATTGGGACATCGACGGCCACCATATGGCGGAGCGCTGCGCGCTGTTCATCATCATCGCGCTCGGCGAATCGATCCTCGTCACGGGCGCGACCTTCGCTGGCGCTGAATGGACCGCGCCCACCCTGGCCGGCTTCGCCGCCTCCTTCGTCGGCTCGCTCGCGATGTGGTGGATCTATTTCGACACGGGCGCGGATCGCGGCACCCATTTCATCGCGCATTCCGACGATCCCGGCCGGGTGGCGCGCGGCGCCTATACCTATTCGCATCTGCCGCTGGTGGCCGGCATCATCCTGACGGCGGTCGGCGACGAGCTGGTGCTGGCGCATCCGACCGGCCATTCCGACGCCAAGACCATCGTCGCGGTGCTGGCCGGGCCGGCCGTGTACCTGGCGGGCAACCTCGTCTTCAAGCACTATCTCGGCACGCGCTTCGCGCTGTCCCATCTCGTCGGCTTGGCGCTGCTGGCGCTGATCGCGCCCTTCGCGGCGCCGATGGCGCCGATGCTGCTGACGAGCCTCGCCTCAGCGGTGCTCGTGCTGGTCGCGGCCTGGGAGATGATCTCGCTGCGCCATACCCGCGCGAAGCTGCGCGGCTGAGCGGCGCGCCGTGCCCGACATCGCCGCGATCATCCGCCGCGTCACCGACGCGATGGCCGAAACGGAGGATCGCGGCAAGGTCGCGAGCTACATCCCGCCGCTCGCCAAGGTCGACCCCGCCCATTTCGGGATCTGTATCGTCACGGCGGACGGCGCCGTGCATGTCGGGGGCGACGCCGAAATCCCGTTCTCGATCCAGTCCGTCTCCAAGGTCTTCGGCCTGACGCTGGCGCTCGGCAAGGTCGGCGACGCGCTCTGGCGGCGAGTCGGGCGCGAGCCCTCGGGCTCGCCCTTCAACTCGATCGTCCAGCTCGAGCGCGAGGACGGCATTCCGCGCAACCCCTTCATCAATGCGGGTGCGATCGTCGTGGCGGACGTCAATCTCGCGGGCCATCCGCCGCGCGTCGCCATCGGCGAGATCCTGCGCTTCATCCGTTATCTCGCGGATGACGATACGATCGTCATCGACGAGACGGTCGCGAAGGCCGAGACCGAGACCGGCTTCCGCAACGTCGCGCTCGCCAACTACATGAAGGCGTTCGGCACTATCCGCCATGCCCCGGAGCTGGCGCTGGGCGTCTATTTCCACCAATGCGCGATCGCGATGAGCTGCCGGCAGCTCGCCATGGCGGGGCGCTACCTGATGCTGGACGGGCGGCTGGAGCCGGGCGGCGCGCGCGTCATCCCGGCGCAGCGGGCGCGCCGCATCAACGCGCTGATGCTGACCTGCGGGCATTACGACGCCTCGGGCGACTTCGCGTTCCGCGTCGGCCTGCCGGGCAAGTCCGGAGTGGGCGGCGGCATCCTCTGCGTGGCGCCGGGCCAGGCCTCGATCGCGGTCTGGTCGCCGGGCCTCAACGCCAGCGGCAATTCCAGGCTCGGCACCCTGGCGCTGGAGCGGATCGCCGAGGCGACCGGCTGGTCGGTGTTCAGCGCCGAGGTGTTCTAGGACCTGACGCCTCGTCGTCATGGCTTGGTTTATCCGGGCCATGACGAGGGAAAGGCTGAAGCTCCAGCTTGAATATCGATTGAGCCCGGCGGATCAGCCGGCCAGCACCCGCGTCGATGGGAAAGTCACCTCGGCGAGCGTGCCCTGGTTCACCGCGCTGGTGAGGCGGAAGCGGGCGCGGTTCGCCTCGGCCAGCGCCTTGGTGAGCGGCAGGCCGAGGCCGCTGCCGGTGCGGCTCGTGGAGGTCGCGATCTGGCGGAACGGCTCGAGCGCGGTCGCGAGGTCTTTCTCGCTCATGCCGATGCCGGTGTCGCGGATGCGCAGCACAGCCTCGCCCCCATCCGTGAGCGCGGTCGAGACGATCACCTGGCCGCCGGCCGGCGTGTACTTGATCGCGTTCGACAGCAGGTTCAGCACGATCTGCCGCA
>JBDHTH010000567.1:0-2563 GCA_039808545.1 Phreatobacteraceae bacterium
GCGTGGTCAAGGAAAAGCTATCGCCTGAGCCGTTAAAAGACGCCCGAAACGAAACCGGGCCGCTTTCGCGGCCCGGATCCTCGTCACCAGTAGCGGCGGCGATAGTAGTAGTACCGGCGCGGGCGGTAGAAGTAGTACCGGCGCGGGCGGTAGTAGTAATAGTGGCGGCGGCGATAGTGCCAGACCGGCGAAGCTTCCGTCTCGGTCGGATCGGCCAGCTTCACGGGATCGACCGGCGCGGTGCCGGTCTCGACCGGGGCCGCGACGACGGCGCCGCCGACGACCGCGAGGCCGGCGGCAGCGGCGCCGACGCCCATCACGGTACGGAGAAAGCTACGTCTATCCATCGATGGTCTCCCTTCTGACAGCGGCCGGGGGGCGCCGCTGATTTGAATGGATGCCAGGGTCAGTGGTCATCCTGCTCATTTGTCGCATCATCGGCGCTCTTGGTTCGGCCATTGATGCAATTTCTTTCGGCTCTGTAAAGTTCAGCCGAATGTTAGGGTTAGTGGCGGCGGCGGTACCGCCTGCGGCGGATCACGATGATCCGGCGGCGGCGCGGCCGGTGCCAGCGGCGATGATAGACCGGGCTGACCGACGTCTCCTCGGGCGAGGCGAGCGACTCGACGAGCTCCTTGCTCGATCCGCCACCGCCGCCGGGCTTCGGCTTCGGCGCCGTCGCGGCGTCGGCATTCGTCGAAACGGCGATCGTGGCGACGGTGGCCGATACGCCGAGCACGGACATCAGGAAGCTGCGTCGATTCATTGTCATCTCCATACGCCCCATCGCCGCGCCATTGCGGCGACACCTGACGATCAGAGTGATGCGGGAGGCCCAGCCCATACGCCCCATCGCCGCGCCATTGCGGCGACACCCGAGGCGAAGTTTTCAGGACCACGCCTGAACTCTAAGTGAACGAATTGTGGGCAGATTTTGCTGAAGAGTTGCCGGGCGAGAGCGCAATGCGCTCGAGAATTCTCGCCCGGCGCGCCTTGCTACGAAAGAGCTCAGTTGTTCAGCGGCGCGCGCTCGCGCGGCGCCATCAGCCGCCGCTGGCGCGGATAGCGGTGCCAGCGCCAGCCGCGGCGGAACCGCCGCCAGCGACGGCGCCAGCGCCAGTTCTGCATCGCGGTCGTCTCGGCTTCGCCCGGCGCCGGGAGCTCGGCAGCGGCCGGCGCGGCGGCCATGGCCGTGCTGGTGCCGGCCCCGACCACGAGTGCCGAAACGCCCAGAAGGGCGGTGAGAAAGCGACGCCTGTGCATGGTGATCCTCCGGTTTGATTTCGAGGATGTGTGACAGGCTTCGCAAAAGTCCAGCCCGCGCCAAGTGCCAGGCTCCTTAACAGCCTCTATAGCGTTTTCGAGCGAAGTGGATTCCGGTTCGCGTGAAGAAAACGCGTCAAACCAAAAAGATGGAGCCCTGGTTCTAATTCTATCAGAACCAGGGCTCTAGCCGCGCCGATAGGGCGCCTCGGCCGCGAGCGCCGCCGAGGTCTCGGCGATCGCGCCGCGCTCGGCCTCCAGATAGTCGCGCACCGCGCGCGATAGGCCGCGATCCGCGAACCAGTGCAGCGAGCGGGTCGTCACCGGACGATAGCCGCGCGCCATCTTGTGCTCGCCCTGCGCGCCAGCCTCCACGACCGCCAGCCCGTTCTCGATCGCGTGCTCGATCGCCTGGTAGTAGCAGAGCTCGAAATGCAGGAACGGATGGTGCTCCACCGCGCCCCAATGCCGGCCATAGAGGGTGCGGGCGCCGAGGAAGTTGATCGCGCCGGCGATCCGCCGATCCCCGCGCGAGGCGGTCACGAGCACGATCCGGTCGGCCATCCGCTCGCCGATCAGCCGGAAGAAGGCGCGGTTGAGATACGGGCGCCCCCATTTGCGCGAGCCCGTATCCATGTAGAAGGCGAAGAAATCGTCGAGCACCTGTTCGGTCAGCGCCGGGCCGGTCAGCCGCTCGATCGTCAGGCCCGTCGCTTGCGCCTCGGCGCGCTCGCGCCGCACCGCCTTGCGCTTGCGCGAGCTGAGCGCTGCGAGAAAGGCGTCGAAGCTCTCATAACCTTGATTGGCCCAGTGAAACTGCAGGTCCGTGCGCATCAGCAGCCCGGCCGCTTCGCCCGCCGCGGCCTCGCCCGGCGTCGCGAAGGTGATGTGCACCGAGGAGGCGTCGAGCGCCTTGGCGAGCCGGGGCAGGGTGGCGATCACCGCGCTGCGAACCGCGCCAGCCTCGGCGCCGGCCCGGACCAGCAGCCGCGGCCCGGTCACGGGCGTGAACGGCACGGCAACCTGGAGCTTGGGATAATAGCGCCCGCCGGCCCGCTCATAGGCGTCCGCGAAGGCGTGGTCGAAGACATATTCGCCCTGCGAATGCGTCTTCAGATAGGCGGGCACCACCGCGACGATCGCATCGCCGTCCTCGACCACCACATGGCGCGGATACCAGCCGCTGCGGCCGCCGACCGAGCCCGAGCGCTCAAGCGCCTCGAGGAAGGCGTGGCGCAAGAACGGATTGTCCGGATCGATGGCGACCTCGCCGGCCGGCGCGCCGTCTTCGGCGTCACTG
>JBDHTH010000568.1:0-2560 GCA_039808545.1 Phreatobacteraceae bacterium
CGCACATGCGCCGCGACCGCGTCGAAGACGTTCTGCTCGGCGGCGCGCTCGGCTGCGAAGCTCCGCCCGGCCCGTCCGCCGAGATCGAAGGAGACGTCCGAGGGCGGCCCGGCCAGCGGCGAGAGGCGCGCGAGGCCATGCGCCTCGATCCGCCCCTGCCATTCGCCCTCCGACAGGTAGAGCGCATCGGGCGGCAGCGGCCGGTAGACATTGCCGGGCTCGCCCGCCTCCAGCGCAGCCTTACGCGCCTGGTAATGATCGGCGATCTGCGCGAGGCGCTCGGCCGCCGAGGCCTCGGCCTGGTCCTCCAGCACCACCGGCACGCCCGGCAGGTAGTCGAAGACGGTGTCGAGCCGGTCATGGAACAGCGGCAGCCAATGCTCCATGCCGGGATAGCGGCGCCCCTCGCTGACCGCCTCGTAGAGCTGGTCGTCCTTCTCGGCCGCCCCGAATTGCTGGACATAGGCCATGCGGAAGCGCCGCATCGTCTCGGTGACGAGCTGCAACTCCGACAGCGGCACGAGGTCGAGGCTGCGCAGCGTGCCGATCGAGCGCTGCGTCTCTGGCTCGAAGGAGCGGATGGTCTCCAGCGTGTCGCCGAAGAAGTCGAAGCGGATCGGCTGATCGAGCCCCGGCGGGAACATGTCGAGAATGCCGCCGCGCACCGCGTATTCGCCGGCATCGCGCACGGTGGCGGTGCGGGTGAAGCCGTTGATCTCGGCCCAGCGCGACAAGTCGCCCATGTCGAGCCGGTTGCCGGGCGCGACCGACAGCGCGTTGGCGATGAGGAATTCGCGCGCCGGCACGCGCTGCAGCAGTGCGTTGACGGTGGCGATGACGATCGTCGGCCGTTCGCGCCCCTTGATGCGCGAGAGCCGCGCCAGCGTCGTCATCCGCTGCGCCAGCACCTGCGCGTTCGGCGACACGCGGTCATAGGGCTGGCAGTCCCAGGCCGGGAACAGCAGCGTATCGACGTCCGGCGCGTAGAATTTCAGCGCCTGGTCGAGCGCCATCATCCGCGACGCCTCGCGGCAGGCGACGAGGAGCTGGACGGGCCCCGCGTCCTTGCGGCCTTTGAGCGCCCGCGCGAGATCGCCGACCGCCAGCGCCGCGAGCCCGTCCGGCACGCCGCCGAGCGCGACGGCGCGGCCGCGCGCCAGCGCCTCGATCGGCAGGATCTCGTGCTTGCCCATCAGTCGAGGACCATCGCGGCGCCGCCCTCGCGCTGGAAGGCGACCAGCCGCTCGAACAGCGGCGAGGCGTAGTTGCCGGGCACCGGCGTCTTGCCGGCGATCCAGTCGAACAGGTCGCGGTCCGGCACCTCGATCAGCGCCTCGAACCGGTCGAGATCGGCATCCGAGATGTCGGGCAGGAGCGTGTCGGCGAACCGCCCCATCAGCAGGTCCATCTCGCGCGTGCCGCGATGCCAGGCGCGGAACAGCGCACGCCGCCGGCGCGGATCGAGGTCAGCGGTCGAAAGACGGGTGCCGGTCATGGCGTTCTCCAGAAGGGGCGCGTTCTAGCAAGAGCGCCGGGCGATGTCAGCCGCCCGATCCATCAAGGTCCTGCGTCGCAGCCATCAGCGGATTGAATTTGTCGCGCCGAGTGCAATTCGCCACCCTGCCGGCCACCATCCGGGAGGGATTTCATGTTGCTCGTCGGCATGCTGGACAGCCCCTATGTGCGCCGCGCCGCCATCGCGGCGACGGTGCTGGGGCTGACCTTCGAACACCAGTCGGTGTCGGTGTTCCGCCATATGGAGCGGTTCCGCGCCATCAACCCGCTGATCAAGGCTCCCTCTCTCGTCGCCGACGACGGCACGGTGCTGATGGAATCGCAGCTCATCATCCAGCACATGGAGGATGTTGCGGACCGCTCGCTGCGCCCCGCCGACCCGGCCGCGCGGCTCGCCGACCTGCGCGCCACGGGCCTAGCCATCGTCGCCTGCGAGAAGGCGATCGCCATCGAATACGAGCGTAAGCGCCCGGAGGCGGTCCGCTACCAGCCCTGGCTCGACCGCGTCGTGATCCAGCTCCAGGAGGCGCTCGCGGCGCTCGACATCACCTGCTGCGAGCGCTGGAAGACGCTCCCCGAGGCCTGGACGCACGGCGCAATCGGCGCGGCCGTCGCGATGGGCTTCATCCGCTTCACGATTCCCGATGTGGTGCCCCAGGACGCCTTTCCGGGCCTGACGGCCCATTGGCGACGCGCCGAGGCGAGCGACCTGTTCAAGACTTGGCCGGTCGACCGCGAAAGCCCCTGACCGGCGCCCGGTTGAGGGACCGGCCCGCGATCGCCTATTGATGCGGCATGCGGCCATCCTCTCTCGATCCCCTCTTCGCGGAAGCGACCGCGCTGAAAGGCGTCGGGCCGCGCATCGCGCCGCTGCTCGGCCGGCTGGTTGGGCGCGATTCCGGCGCGCGCGTCGTCGACCTCCTGTTCCACCTGCCCTCGGGCGTGATCGACCGCCGCGCGCGCCCGAAGATCGCCGATCTGGTCGCCGGCGAGATCGCGACCGTCGAGGTGGTGATCGATCGCCATCGCCCGAGCCCGCCCGGCC
>JBDHTH010000569.1:0-2555 GCA_039808545.1 Phreatobacteraceae bacterium
GGCCTGCTTCAGCGTCAGATGGCGGTCCGCATGGGCGACGAGGCGGGTGACGAGCGGCGCCGCCGCCTCGGTCACGACCATCTGCAAGGGCGCGCCGAAGACCGGAATCTTCAACCCGAGCATCGCGCCGACCGGCGCCGCATAGGAGCCGGCCGCGTTGACGACGCGGCGGGCGCGCAGCGGACCGCGCTGCGTCGTCAGCACGAAGCCGTTCGGCGCGCGGTCGATCGCCAGCGTCTCGGTATCGGCGAGGATGCGCGCGCCGGCGGCCCGCGCCGCCTCCAGAATGCCCTGGGTGGCGACCAGCGGGTTGATCTTGCCCTCCTGCGGGCAGAAGGCCGCGCCGATGAAGCGCTCGTCGAGCGCAGGTTCGAGCGCCCGCAACTCGGACCGGCCGATGACATGGCAATCGACGCCCTGGGCGCGCTCGATTTCGGTCTTGCCGGCCAGAAAGGCGAGGTCGCGCTCGGTCTCGGCGACCATAAGCCCGCCCGTCACCTTGATCTCGAAATCGGCCGCGAGCTCGGCCTCGAGCCGCTGCCAGAGATCGATGGAGGCGATCTGCAGGCCGAGCGTCAGGGCCTGCGGCGTGCCGCCGGACTCGGCGCGCGCGCCGAAATCGAAGGACAGGAGCTGCGCGTGCAGGCTGCCGGCATTGCCGCCTGAGGCGAGAGCGTTCGGCTTGCCGCGATCAATGACCACGACGTCGCGGCCGGCGCGCGCCAGGAACAGCGCGGTCGACAGGCCCACGATGCCGGCGCCGATGACCACGATCTCGGCCTCCGCGACCGGCAGCGGCTCAGCGCCACGCGCCGGCCGGTCCGGCAGGAGCGCCCGCTTGTGACCGCCCCATTCGGGCTTCTCGACCGCGAGGGCCGCGAGCGGCACGGGCCTGAGCGGCGATTGCGGCGCGAGAAAGCCGAGCTCCGTCGCCGGGGCGCCGTCCTCGGCCAGCGCGTGCAGCAGCGGCCCGCAATAGCGGCCCTGGCAGCGCCCCATGCCGGCGCGGGTGAGCCGCTTCAGCGTCGGCACGTCGGCAACCCCGCGCGCCGCGATCGCATGGCGCAGGGTCGCGGCCGTGACGGCTTCGCAGCGGCAGACGATCGTCTCGTCGGCGATAGGGGCGGGCGCCTGCGTCGGAGCGGCGAACAGCGCCCAAAGGGCAGTCTGGAACGCCCGATGGCGCGTCAGCCGGCGCCTTGCGTCTTCCGGCGCCGCGATGTCGCGGCCGAGCCGACGGGCGGCCTCGCAGCCCGCGAGCGTGCCCTGCGCCATGGCAATATGCGCGCCGCCGAAGCCGCCGGCCTCGCCGACCACGAAGACGTCGGGCTCAGAGGTCGCGCCGGCATCGTCGCGCTCCACTTCCGCATGCGGCCGGTTGCCGCCTAAGGGCCGATGGCGGCAGCCGAGCTGGCGCGCAAGCTCGCTGGCCGGCAGGAAGCCGTAGCCCATGCAGACGGCATCGACCGTAAAGCTGCGCTCCACGCCGCCCGCATCCGCAGCGACCACGACGCGCTCGGCGCGCGCGCCGCCCTCGATGCGGCGGATCGCATGACCCCACAGAATAGGCACGCCGGCCTTCACGAGATGGGCCGTCAGGCCGAGACCCTTCGCGGCGAGCGCCGGAGAAGCCCGCCAAAGCGCCAGCGCCTCGGCCGGCCGCCGCCAGGGAGCGGGCGCGCGCTCGGCCACCGCAATGACCTCGGCGCCGGCCCGCACCAGCTCGGCCGCGACCTGCAGGTTGAGCGGGCCGTTGCCGGCGACGAGAATGCGCCTTCCCGGCGCGACGCCGTAGGAGCGCAGCAGGGTTTGCGCGGCGCCGGTCGTCATCACGCCCGGCAGCGTCCAGCCCGGCACGACGAGGGGCGCCTCATAGGCGCCGGTCGCGATGATCGCGATGCGCGGGCGCAGGATCGAAACGGCACCGCCCGTGAGGGTAGCGAGCTCGATACGGCCTTCCGCATCGCGGAAGCTGCCCCAGATCGTCGTTGCGGGCGAGAATCGGACGCCGAGCGCCTGGGCCTCGGCGATCATGGCCGCCCCGTCGCGCGCCTGCGCGTCGAGACCACGGCGAGGCACGGCGGCGGGCGTTGCCGGCTGCTTGTAGAACTGCCCGCCGGGCATCGCCCGCTCATCGACGACCCGCACCTCGGCGCCGGCTCGCCGGCACGCGATGGCGGCCGCAAGACCGCCGGGACCGGCGCCGACGACCGCGACATGGATCTCCGTTACTGGAAAATCGGTGACCGGCACGGGCGCTACGTCGACGAGATCCGCCGTCAGGACGAGCTTGCCGGCCGCCTGCCGGTCGATCCGCATGCCGTCGGCGATCTTGGTCATGCAGGCGCGCTGGCTGGCACGGCCGTCGACCGTCACGAGGCAGTCATGGCACACGCCCATGCCGCAGAAGACGCCGCGCGGCGCGCCGTCCTTACCGGTGCATTGGGCGAATTCGCCATGGGCGAGGAGGGTCGCGGCAATGCTCTCGCCCGCGACGGCCGCGAGGGTGCGTCCCTCGAACACCACCGTGACGGGCGCGCCGCCCTCCGCCGCCT
>JBDHTH010000570.1:0-2544 GCA_039808545.1 Phreatobacteraceae bacterium
CGACGTCGCCGACATCGTCAAGCAGGTGAACTGGCTGAAATCGCAGAACCTCGTCGATTCCAGCATCGACCCGATGGCCACGATGGACCTCACCTATCTCGACGACCATCTGAACGTGCCGAAGAAGCAATAGCGCGCGATGCGCCTCATCGCCGACGGGATAGTCCAGCGTTACGATACGCTGGACGTGTTGAAGGACGTCTCGTTCACGGTCGAGAGCGGCGCCATCCTGGCGATCGTCGGCCCCTCCGGCTCCGGCAAGTCGACGCTGCTGCGCATCCTCGGCGGCCTGGAGCGGCCGACCGGCGGCGAGGTGCGGCTTGAAGGCGTGCCGCCCGCCGCGAGCCTCAATCCGCTCACCTATATCTTCCAGGATTTCGCGCTGCTGCCCTGGCGCTCGGTCGCCGGCAACATCGACTTCGCGCTCGCCGACAAGGGCCTGACGCGCGAGCGCCGCGCCGCCATCATCACCGACGTGCTGGAGCGCACCGGGCTCTCGGCCTTCGCCGCGGCCTATCCCAAGCAGCTTTCGGGCGGCATGAAGCAGCGCGTCGGCATCGCCCGCGCGCTGGCGATGGAGCCGGCGATCCTGCTGATGGACGAGCCGCTCTCCGCCCTCGACGCCCAGACCCGCGAATTGCTGCTCGACGACCTCGTGGCGCTGTCGGCGCGCGCCAAGTTCACGGGCATCTACGTCACGCACAACCTGCCGGAGGCGGTGCGGCTCGGCGATCAGGTCCTGGTGCTGAGCCGCCGGCCCGGCAAGGTCCGCGCCATTGTGCCCATCGACAGGCCGCGCGCCGAGCGGCGGGCCGGCGATCCGGACCTCGACCGCAAGGCGGCCGAGCTCTGGGCCCTGCTGCGCGAGGACGCGATCGCGGCCGACCGCGAGGTCGCGGCATGAGTAGCCTGGAACAGCGCGTGCCGTTTCGCGGCGGCGGCTTCGCGCCGCGCGCCTTGCCCCTGCTCGGCGTCGTCGGCTTCGCGGCGATCGGCGCGCTCTGGTATGTCGCGTCAAACCGCGGCTGGGTCTCGCCGCTGCTGATGCCGGGTCCGGGCGAGGTCTATGGCGCGCTGCGCGACATGGCGGTCTCGGGCGAGATGCAGAAGCATCTCGCAGCCTCCCTCGCGCGCTTCTTCGGCGGCTTCGCGCTCGGCGCGACGGCCGGCATCGTGGTCGGCCTTTCGCTCGGCCTCGCCTCGATCGCCCGCGCGATCGGCGTGCCGCTGATCGCCGCCCTCTTCCCGATTCCGAAGATCGCGCTGCTGCCGCTTTTCATCCTGTGGTTCGGGATCGGCGAGGCCTCGAAGGTCGCGACCATCGCGTTCGGCACCTTCTTCCCCGTCGCGGTCGCGACCTATACGGGCGTCGACGGCGTCGACCGCTCGCTGATCCGCATGGCCCAGAGCTTCGGCACGCGCGGCTGGCGGATCGTTCGCGACGTGGTGTTCCCGGCCGCCCTGCCCGGTATCCTGTCGGGGCTGCGCATCGCCTCCTCGATCGGCATCGTGCTGCTGGTCGCGGCCGAGATGATCGGCGCCCGCAAAGGGCTCGGCGCCTTCGTCCTGGCGGCCGGCAACCTGATGCGCTCCGACCAGCTCATCGCCGGCGTCATCCTGCTCTCGCTGCTCGGGCTGTTCGTCTCCTTCGTCATCGCCCGGATCGAGAAATACCTGCTGCGCTGGCGCTGAGCACGATCCCGAAAAGTGGGAACCGGTTTTCGGACGAGATCATGCTCGAACGCTAAGCCGCCTGCGACCTTCAAGCCACGCCGGCGGCGCTTACCATTCGTCAACCATGCTTTCCAACCCGCGCTTAAGCTTTCGGGTGGAGAATAATTTAAGCGTTCTCGTAAACGCCTTGTTGAGCATGAATGGAGGGACGCATGGTCCCGCGTACCATTCGCGGCGTGTTTCTTGCCGCCATCCTGGCGATCTCGCCCCTCGGCGCCGCCCGCGCCGACAACGTGCCGGGCTACGCCGTCATGCCGACGGTGCTGCCGGCCGTCTCCGGCTTCAACGGCGGCCTCGACATCCTCGGCGGCACCATCGCGGGCCAGGGCTTCCTGGGCGTTGCCGGACAGGTGACGATGCCTGTCGGCGAGCGCTTCGGCCTGCAATTCGATGGGCTGATCGGCGGCAATGACGGCACCTTCGCGGGGCTGCTCGGCCACTTCTTCTGGCGCGATCCGAACTGGGCGATGTTCGGCGCCTTCGCGGGCTACACCCGCGTCAGCCGGATCGACGGCCCGTTCTACGGCATCCCGACGCTCGGCGATGCCGGCATCGGCCGCTTCGGCGTGGAGGGCGCGCTCTATGCCGGCATCTTCTCGATCGACGCGCTGCTCGGATACCGCACCGGCGATCTGAAATCGCGCTTCTTCAGCGCCGCCGATGTCGCGGTCTACATCAACCCCGACCTGCGCGTCGCCCTCGGCCACCGCTACGACGTCTATGGCCACGCGGCCGCGCTCAGCGCCGAATACCAGCTCAGGATCGCCAACCAGAACGTGGCGCTGTTCGGCGAGGGCCGGCTCGGCGAAC
>JBDHTH010000571.1:0-2540 GCA_039808545.1 Phreatobacteraceae bacterium
ACCTATGCGGTGCCGCTGGAGCGCGTCGCCAGGGGCTTCGCGAGGCTCGGCACGGGGCAGGGGCTCGGCGCGGCGCTCGCCGAGGCGGCCGAGCGGCTGCGCCGGGCGGTCGCGGCGCGGCCCGACATGGTGGCGGGCACCGGCCGCTTCTGCACCGAGGTGATGGCGCTGCTCGGCGAGCGCGCCTTCGTGAAGACCGGCGCCGAGGGCGTCTTCACGGCGATCTTCCCGGAGCGCGGCCTCGGCGTCGCGGTCAAATGCGACGATGGCGGCACGCGGGCGGCCGAGACCATCATGGCGGCGCTGATCGAGCGCTATGTCTCGATGAGCGAAGACGAGAGCCGGGCCTTCGAAAAATGGCGCCGGCCGGCGCTCGTCAACTGGAACGGCATCGCGGTCGGCGCGGTGCGAGCCTCGGGAGCGCTGGAAGCGGCGCTGAGAGCCGCCTGATCAGCGCGCGATGTTGCCGTTCACGGTGAGCT
The DNA here is from genome assembly GCA_039808545.1 of Phreatobacteraceae bacterium. GTDB lineage: Bacteria > Pseudomonadota > Alphaproteobacteria > Rhizobiales > JBDHTH01 > JBDHTH01. Next base: position 483 of record JBDHTH010000571.1, read on the forward strand.
GCGCATAGCGGGTCGCCGGCTCGCGCGTGAGGTCGCCCGTCACGGCGCGCAGGTGGTCGAAGCCCAGGACGGCGCCGGTCGTGGCGCCCGAGATGACGTTGTCCTTGATCACCGCCGCGCCGGCGCCCGGCGTCACCGACACCGCGATGCCGACCGGCGCGCCCTTCACGACATTGCCGATCGCCGTCACGTCGCGCAGATACGGCCCCCAGCCGAGCGAGATGCCGACGCGCCGCGCGCCCTCCACGACATTGCCCGTTACGGTCGTATCGGCCTCCGCATGGATGCCGATGCCGTAGGAATCGTTCGGGTCGGTGCCGGCCGGCCGTTGCGACATCACGTTGCGGATCAGGTTGTTGGCGACGACGCCGAGCCGACCGCCCTCGCGGTAGTTGGTCAGCGACACGCCGAGCGCCGCGCCGTCGATGACGTTCTGCGCGACGATCACCCCCTCGAAGCCGAATTCGGAATAGATCGCCACCTCGCCGAGCGCCGTGCAGTTGTTGCCGATCACCTGCAGGTTGCTGGCCGTGTTGCCGCGCACCGCCGAGAAGGCGCAGCCGCGGATGCGGTTGTTGGCGATCATCACGTTGCCGGCGCGGAACACATTGATGCCGTTGCCGTTCTGGCCCGATCCGCCGGCCCGCGCCGCGATGTCCTCGATGCGGTTGCCCGTGATGATCGTGCCGTCGTCGCCCGGCTCGGTGCGCCAGACCTGAATGCCGTTATTGGCGGCGCCGCGAATGGTGTTGCCCGTGATCCTGAGGCCCGCCGCGTCGCGCGAGAAGATCGCGGCCTGGGCCGGCGTCGCGATCGCGCTGTCGAGGATCTGTCCCTCGACATTGACGCAGTGGATGCCGTTGCCGCCCGAGCCGAGCACGTCGCAGGCCTCTATCCGCACGCCGCGCACGTTGAACAGGCTGACGAGCCCCTGCTCGGGCACCGGCTTGCCCGTGCCTTCCAGCGTGAGGTTGATCAGGCTGATGCGCTCGGCCCGGTTGGCGGCGATCAGCGGGCCGGGGCCGCTGGCGATCAGCCGCGTCGCGCCGCGGATGCCGGTGATCGCCGTGCCGCTCGGCAGCCGCAGCCCGCTCGCCCGGTAGAGGCCCGGCGGCAAATAGAGCGGCAGGTTGGCGCCGGCCGCGTTCTCGGCGGCGCGCTGGAGAAGCCGCGACTGGTCCTCCGGCGCATTCGGCTTCACCCCGAACGCCGCGACGTCGAGGACGCTCGGCGCCGCGACGGCGGGCCGTGCCGCGCCGAGAAACGCCAGCGCGGCCGCGCCGGCCAGAAGCCGCCGGCGATCCAATGGCACGCAAGTTTGTCCCGACATGGCACACTCCGCAGGAATTCAGCGGGTGCCTCACAAGCTTCGTGCCAGAGGGGCGGGGCTCGGTCAGCGCGGCTTCCGGCGGCTCGCGACGATCGCCTGCCGGATGACGATCGCGGCGCCGCGGATCAGCGCCGCCATGTCGGGCCGCTTCGCCCAGTCCTGGCCGCGCTTCAGGCTGGCGCGCCGGGGGCGCGGCACATGCAGGAAGATCGCGACCGGCGGGCCCCGCCCGCTGCGGGCGGCATCCAGCGTCTGAAACAGCGTGTAATTGCAGAGATAGTCGCCGGCATCGCGCGACAGCCGGGCCGGGATGCGCGCCGCCTTCAGGCTCGCAACGGTGCGCGGGCCGTCGAGCGTAGACATCAGCGCCGGTGGCGCCAGCGGCCGGACGCGCGCATCGGGCGGCCTGAGGCGCGCCGCGTCGACGCGCAGCGGGTTGCGGCGGTTGACGGCGCGCGTTTCCACGCGCAGCACCCGCGTGCGCCCCGCGAGGCCGAGATGTACCACGGCGTCGGGCTTATGCGCCGCGATCAGCGCCGGCACCTCGCGCGCCACCGCCTCGTAGGAGGTCATCAGATAGGCGATGACGACCTTCGTGCCCGGAAAGCTCTGCGGCGCCGATTTCGCCAGGGCCCGGGCGATGCCCATGGTGGGGTTGGACGGGGCGCCCGGAAACGGCCCGAAGGCCGTCACCAGGACCACCGGCTGGCGGGGCGGGGCCGTATCCA
>JBDHTH010000572.1:0-2536 GCA_039808545.1 Phreatobacteraceae bacterium
GACGCCGAGCAGCACCCGATCCCGGCGATACCATTTCGTCTCCAGCGGCCAGAAGATCGTCGCCCCTTCGGCGAGGCAGCGGCGATGCAGCGCCTCGGCGTCGGCGACGTCGACCTGCAGGTTGAGGCCGCGCCCGAAGGGCGGCTCCAGCGGGCCGGCGACCCAGTCGCGCGCGCCGGTCGCGGAGCGGCGGTCGAGCATCAGCTCGGCGCCGTCGCGATCGAGATAGGCGACCCCTCCTCGGGCCGCTCGTAGAGCACCGAGAAGCCGAGCACGCCGACATAGAACGCAAGGCTGCGCTCTATGTCCGTGACGATCAGCTCGGGCACCAGTCTGGCCATGCCGCCAGCCTACACGGATGGGCGATGCGCGCATCCCTTGAAAGACGAGACCGCTTTGACCCTTCACATGGTTCCATGTGAAGGGAGCGGGCTCGGGCCCCTTGCGCCGGCCGCATATTTGCCCGACACCGCTGCCATGGCGAAACCGGCCGACATCCCGTTCTGGAAGGCGAAGACGCTCGAGGCGATGAGCGAGTCCGAGTGGGAATCGCTGTGCGACGGCTGCGCGCGCTGCTGCCTCGTCAAGCTCGAGGACGAGGATACGGGCGCGCTCTACTTCACGGATCTCGGCTGCCGGCTGCTCGACGGGGAAGCCTGCCGCTGCCGCGACTACCCCAATCGCAGCGAGCGCGTCTCCGATTGCGTCCGGCTCGACGCGCGGGCCGTGCGCACCCTGCCCTGGCTGCCGCCGACCTGCGCCTACCGGCTGATCGCCGAGGGCCGCGACCTCTACTGGTGGCATCCGCTGGTCTCGGGCGATCCCGACACGGTGCATCAGGCCGGCGTCTCGGTGCGCGGCCGCGTCGGCCCCGGCGAGGACGACGTGCCGCTCGCCGATTACGAGGACCATATCGTCACCTGGCCGGCCCGCCTGCCGAAAGGCGCCGGGCGGCGGTCCAAGGGCTGACCCCGGAGCGCGACCATGACGACCCCGACCACCGAGTATCGCCCGATCCCCCTGCCCGACTGGCGCGAGCGTCCGCTGGAGGCGATGCGCGAGGGCGCCGAGCGCTTCTATGCCGAGATCCGTAAGCGCCATACGGTGCGCGACTTCGATACGCGCCCGGTGCCGCGCGACATCATCGAGACGGCGATCCGCGCCGCCGGCACGGCGCCGAACGGCGCCAACCATCAGCCCTGGCACTTCACGGTGATCGGCAGCCCGGAGGTGAAGCGCCGCATCCGCGCGGCGGCCGAAGAGGAGGAGCGCGCCTTCTACGCCGGCAAGGCGGGCGAGGACTGGCTCGAGGCGCTGAGGCCCCTCGGCACCGATGCCGACAAGCCGTTCCTGGAGGAGGCGCCCTGGCTGATCGCCGTCTTCGGCGCGCGCAAGAGCCGCTCGGCCGACGGGGTGCTGCGCAAGAACTACTACGTGCCCGAATCGGTCGGCATCGCGACCGGCTTCCTGATCGCGGCGCTGCACGCGGCGGGCCTCGCGACGCTCACCCATACGCCGAATCCGATGGGCTTCCTCAACGACATCTGCAACCGCCCGGCCGAGGACAAGGCCTATATCCTGATGGTCGTCGGCTACCCGAAGGCCGGCGCCACCATCCCCGCCCACGCGACCGAGAAGCGGCCGCTTGCTGAGATCGCGAGCTTCCTGTGAGGGGCAAGGCCTTCGCCGCCGCGCTGCTGCTCGCGGCGCTACGCGTCGTCCCGGCCGGGGCCGCCGAAGAGCGACCCTGGGCCGAGGTGAAATGCGAGCGCTACCGGCAGGCCTGGGCCTTCACGCTGGAGAAGCGGGGGCGGGCCGGGATCAGCCAGGACTTCATCGACCGGCACGAGGCGTTCCTGGCCTCCGGCTGCACGACGCAGGGCCATGTCTGCCCGCGCTCGCCGGAAGAATTGGCGCTCGCCGACGTGATGATCATCACGGCGATGAATTTCGGCACCGCCAGCACCTTCCCGCCCTTCGGCTGCAAGCCGTGAGGGGGGCGCTGCTTCGACGTGTTGGGCTGAATTCATATTCGGAAAATTCGCCGCTCGTTCCGACCAAGCCTCTGGCCTCTCGCCCCGCGGCGAAAACGCGATAGGCTGGCGCACGCTTCGCCTCCCCTTCAGCCGAGGATCCATCTTGTCCGAGAATGCCCGCTTCGCCATGCCGCCCTTCTCGCCGCTCGTCGCCGATACCGGCTCGCCGCCGATCCCGGAGGCGCAGGGCTGGGCGCGGGCCTATGACGGGACGCTCGGGCCGCTGATCGACCTGTCGCAGGCGGCGCCCGGCCATCCGCCGGACGCGGCGATCCTGGAGGCGCTGGGGCTCGCGGCGCGCGATCCGACGACGGCGCGCTACGGGCCGATCGTCGGCGATCAGGCGTTCCGCGAGGCCTATGCGGCGGATCTCGCCGCCACCTACGGCGCCGAGGTCGCACCCGACGAGATCGCGATCACGGCGGGCTGCAACCTCGCCTTCTTCGTCGCCGCGATGGCGGTCGCGAAGACTGGCGAGACAATCGTCCTGCCGGCCCCCT
>JBDHTH010000573.1:0-2536 GCA_039808545.1 Phreatobacteraceae bacterium
ACGCTCGCCACCACCAGCGGCAACGTCCTCACGGGCCAGCAGGTCACCGACATCACGGCGCGCGACGCCGGCGACGGCGTCATCCAGGTGACGCTCAGCGACGCTGCGCTGCGCGACCGCGTCACCTCGGCGGTGGCGCGCTCGATCGAGGTCATCACCAACCGCATCGACCAGCTCGGCACCACCGAGCCGAGCATCCAGCGCCAGGGCTCGGACCGCATCCTGGTGCAGGTGCCGGGCCTGCAGGACCCGGCCCAGCTCAAGGCCCTGATCGGCAAGACCGCCAAGCTCACCTTCCGCCTCGTCGACCCCCGCACTTCGGTCGAGCAGGCCCGCGCCGGCCAGATCCCGCTCGACAGCGAGCTGGTGCTCGGCCGCGACAAGGTGCCCTACGTCCTCGAAAAGCAGGTGATCGTCTCGGGCGACGAGCTCGTCGACGCCCAGCCGACCTTCAGCCAGCAGACCCGCGAGCCGGTCGTCTCCTTCCGCTTCAACACCTCGGGCGCCCGCAAGTTCGCCGTGGTGACGCAGCAGAATGTCGGCCGCCCCTTCGCGATCGTGCTCGACAACGAGGTGATCTCGGCGCCGAACATCCGCGAGCCGATCACCGGCGGGCAGGGTATCATCTCGGGCTCCTTCACGGTGGAGAGCGCCCGCGACCTCGCGATCCTGCTGCGCTCGGGCGCGCTGCCGGCGCCGCTCACCATCATCGAGGAGCGCACCGTCGGCCCCGGCCTCGGCCAGGATTCGATCCAGGCCGGCAAGCTCGCGGCCTATGTCGGCGGCTTGCTCGTCGCCGCCTTCATGATCGCCACTTACGGCCTGTTCGGGATCATCGCGGTGATCGCGGTGGGCGCGAATGTCGGCATGATCTTCGGCGTCCTCTCGATGCTCGGCGCGACGCTCACCCTGCCGGGCATCGCCGGCATCGTGCTCACCGTCGGCATCGCGGTCGATTCCAACGTGCTGATCTACGAGCGCATCCGCGAGGAGGTGCGGGAAGGGCGCTCGCCGATCTCGGCGCTCGACGCCGGCTTCACGCGCGCGCTCGCCACCATCCTCGATTCCAACATCACGACCTTCATCGCCGCCGCTGTGCTGTTCTTCATCGGAACGGGCCCGGTGCGCGGTTTCGCCGTGACGCTCGGCATCGGCATCATCACCACCGTCTTCACCGCTTTCACGCTAACCCGCCTGATCGTCGCCTATTGGGTGCGCTGGAAGCGGCCGAAGGCCATCCCGATCTGATCCGTTAGGTCGGCTCCTCTATTTCGAAGCGAGACTTTCGTGCGCCTGCTCCGTATCGTCCCGGACGACACCAAATTCGACTTCATGCGGTTCCGGCACATCAGCTTTCCGGTGTCCGCGATCCTGTCGATCCTGGCGATCATCCTTTACTTCACTCACGGGCTTAACCTCGGCATCGATTTCCGGGGCGGCACGCTGATGGAGATCCAGACGAAGGCCGGCCCGGCCGATCTCGCCAAGATCCGCGCCACGCTCGAAGGTCTCTCGCTCGGCGAGGTGCAGCTCCAGCAGTTCGGTACGCCGCAGGACGTGCTGATCCGCCTCGCCCAGCAGCCGGGCGGCGACGAGGCGCAGCAGCAGGCCGTGAAGAAGGTGCAGGCCGCGCTCGGCGAGGGCATCGAGTATCGCCGCGTCGAGGTGGTCGGCCCGCGCGTCTCGGGCGAGCTTCTCTCCTACGGGCTGATTGGCATCATCGTCGCGATCCTCGGCATCCTCATCTACCTCTGGTTCAGATTCGAATGGCAGTTCGCGCTCGGCGCGATGATCGCCAACCTGCACGACCTCGTGCTCACCATCGGCTTTATGTCGATCTCGCAGATCGATTTCGACCTGACTTCGATCGCGGCGCTGCTGACCATCCTCGGCTATTCGCTGAACGACACCGTCGTCATCTACGACCGCATCCGCGAGATGCTGAGGCGCTACAAGAAGATGCCGATGAAGGAGGTGCTGAACGCCTCCATCAACTCGACGCTGTCGCGCTCCATCATCACCCATGTCACCGTGACGCTGGCGCTGCTGGCGCTGCTGCTGTTCGGCGGCAAGGCGATCCACTCCTTCACCGCGACCATGATGTTCGGCGTCGTGCTGGTCGGCACCTACACCTCGATCTTCATCGCCTCGCCGATCCTCATCTATCTCGGCGTGCGCTCGGTCGCGGCCCGCGAGGAGGCCGAGGGCGACGAAGCCCCCGCGAAGGCGGGAAAGCCCGCCCGCGCCCGCTGAGGCCATGGCGGGCGCAGGCGAGGGACGGGCGCCGCATTTCCCCGGCCGCGCGCCGCTCGAGGCCTACGGCAATGGCGGATTTCGCTTCGCCGACATGTCGCATCGCGGCTCGCTGCTGATCCTGCCCTCCGGCATCCATGGCTGGCCCGTCGCGGCGATGGCCGAGGCGAGGCCGGAGGATTTCAATGCCCTCTTCGCCGAGCGCCAGGAGATCGATTTTGTGATTCTCGGTACCGGAACCGCGCCCGTCCCGCCGCCGCCGGCGGTTCTCTGGCGGTTTCGC
>JBDHTH010000574.1:0-2532 GCA_039808545.1 Phreatobacteraceae bacterium
AATGCGCGCGCGGCGGCGACGGGCTGCGGACGGTCGACGAAGTCGCCGACAAGCTGCGTATCCCCAAGCCCTTCCTGTTCAAGATCGTCAGTCAGCTCGCGAGCGCCGGCCTGACCGAGACGGTGCGCGGGCGCGGCGGCGGCTTCCGCCTCGGCCGGCCGGCGGCCGCGATCACGCTGGCGGACGTGGTGCGGGTCGTCGAATCGGAATTCGAGCTCACCGAGTGCTTCGCCTCGGGCTGGGCCGATTGTCCGATGCTCAACGCCTGCGGCATGAGCACGACGCTGAAGGAAGCGCTCGACGCCTTCTTCGCGGTGCTGGCCCGCCACTCGATCGCCGATCTGGCGCAGCGTCATCGCCCGGCTGACGCCCGGCTCGCCTCCTGAACCAAAGCCCGCCGCGCCAGCCAGGCGCTGTGCGGCAGCACGAAGGGGATGTCGCCCTCCGGCACCGCGTTCGGCGCGAGGTCGATATCGAAGAGGCCGGAGAGAATCTCGCGCGTCATCACGGCCTTCGGCGGCCCCGCCGCGACGACGCGGCCCGCCTTCATCGCGACGATCTCGTCGGCGAGCAGCGCGCCGAGATTGAGGTCGTGAAGGATGGCCAGCACGCCGAGGCCGCGATCGGCGGCTTCGCGCGCGATCTCCAGGCAATGCACCTGGTGCTCCGGGTCGAGATTCGCGGTCGGCTCGTCAAGCAGCAGGAAGCAGGGCTTGTCGGGCTGCCCGGTCGAGGCCTCGTGGATCTGGCAGAGCGCCCGCGCGAGGTCGACGCGCCGCGCCTCTCCGCCCGAAAGCTCCAGATAGCGCCGCCCCGCGAGCCGCTCCATGCCGACGCTGGCGAGCGCCTGGAACGCGATCTCGTTGGCGCGGCGGCGCGACGCGGAGCCGACCGATTCCACGCCGAGCCGCACGACCTCCAGAGCCGTGAACGGAAACACCAGCCGGCTCGTCTGAGACATCACGGCGCGCCGGCGCGCGAGCGCATGCGAGGCCATCGCATGCACCGGCATCCCGTCGAGCGTCACCGCGCCGGCCTTCGGCTTCAATTCGCCGGTCATGACCTTCAGCAGCGAGGATTTACCGGCTCCGTTCGGACCGACAACGACCGTGACGGCGCCGGGCCTGAGGGTCAGCGATACCTCGTGGAGGACCGGGCGGCCGCCGCGATCGAGGCTGACGGTGTCGGCGCGCATGCTCAATCCCACCCGACCGGCCGCTCGCGCAGCAGCAGCCACAGAAAGAACGGCGCCCCGAAGGTGGCCGTCAGGATGCCGATCGGCAATTCGGCCGGCGCCACCATGATGCGCGCGAACACATCCGCGAAGATCAGCAGCGCCGCCCCGCCGATCGCCGAGGCCGGCAGCAGCAGCCGGTGGTCGGGCCCGGCCACGAGCCGCACCAGATGCGGCACCACGAGTCCGATGAAGCCGATGACGCCCGCCACCGACACCGCCGCGCCGACCAGCGCCGCCGACGCCACAGTTGCGACGCGCTTGATCGTCTGCACGTTGACGCCGAGCTGGAACGCCTCGCTCTCGCCGAGCGCCAGCGCGTTGAGGCCGCGCGCCAGGAACGGCATCGCGGCGCCGGCCGCCAGCACGAAGGGCAGCGCCGCGTAGATCTTGGCGCTGGTCGCGCCGGCGAGGCTGCCGAGCGTCCAGAATGTGAAGGTCCGCAGTTGCAGGTCGTTGCTGCGGAAGACGAGATAGCCGGTCAGCGCCGCCGCCAGCGCCCCGACCGCGATGCCGGCCAGCATCAGCGTCGTCACCGCCGTCATGCCGCGCCGCGTCGCGATCGCATAGAGCAGCGCCGTGGTCGCGAGGCCCCCGACGAAGGTCGCGATCGGCAAGGTCCAGCGATTGACCTCCGGCGCCAGCGCCGGCATCAGGCCGCCGAGCATCACGATCGAGAACACGGCCGCGAGCGCCGCGCCCGACGACACCCCGACGATGCCGGGATCGGCGAGCGGGTTGCGGAACAGCCCCTGCATGGTCGCGCCCGACAGGCCGAGCGCCGCGCCGACCATCGCGCCGAGGATGAGCCGCGGCAGGCGCAGGTCGAGCACGATGATCGCGTCGCGGTCCGGCACCCCCTGCCCCGTCAGCGCGTTGAAGACGATCTCCACGACCCGGCCAGCGGGAATCGTGACCGGCCCGATCGCCAGCGCCATCAGCCCGGCCAGGACGAGCAGCGCGCTCGCCGCCGCGAGCACGACGAGGCCCGTGCCGGCCCGGTCGCCGGGCATGCGGCCGCGCGTATCGGCGGGCGCCGGCATGGCGGAGGCTTCCAGGCTCATCGCGGCCCGCCATCCTTCGTCCAGGCGCGCTCCGGCAGCGCCGGCAGCGACAGCTCCGGATAGATCGCCGCCGCGAGGTCGCGCGCCGCATGCGGCGTGCGCGGCCCGAAGCCGAGCAGATACACGCCGCCCATCGCGATGGCGCGGTTGTTCTTGGCCGCAGGCGTCGCCGCGAAGACCGGCCCCTTGAACACTTCGGCTCCGTTGAAGTCGTGCTCGCGCTCGCGCATGAAG
>JBDHTH010000575.1:0-2531 GCA_039808545.1 Phreatobacteraceae bacterium
GGGTGCGAGAAGTCGAAGCGCAGCCGCTCCGGCGCGACCAGCGAGCCCTTCTGCGCGATATGATCGCCAAGCACCTCGCGCAGCGCCTCGTGCAGCAGATGCGTCGCCGAATGGTGGCCGCGGATCGCGCTGCGCCGCGCATGGTCGACCGTCAGGATCAGCGCCGCGCCGACCGCCAGCGTGCCGCTCACCACCTCGACCTGATGCACGAAGAGATCGCCGAGCTTCTTCTGGGTATCGAGGACCTTCACCTCGACACCTTCGCCGCGCATCGTGCCGGTATCGCCCTGCTGGCCGCCCGATTCGCCGTAGAACGGCGTCTGGTTGAGAACCGCGAAGCCGGTCTCGCCCGCCTTCAGGCTCTCGACCTCCGCACCCTCGCGCAGCAGCGCCTTGACGACGCCCTCCGCCTCCTCGGTGTCGTAGCCGAGGAACTCGCTCGCGCCGACCTTCTCGCGGAGGCCAAACCACACCGCGTCGGTTGCAGCCTCCCCGGAGCCCGCCCAGGCGGCGCGGGCGCGGGCGCGCTGCGCCTCCATGGCGGCGTTGAAGCCGTTCGTGTCGACGCCGATGTCGCGGGCGCGCAGCGCGTCCTGCGTCAGGTCGAGCGGGAAGCCGTAGGTGTCGTATAGCGTGAAGGCGACGTCGCCGGGCAGCGTCGCGCCGGCCGTCAGCTTGCCGGACTCGGCGTCGAGGATGGAGAGGCCGCGCTCCAGCGTGCGGCGGAAGCGCTTCTCCTCGAGCTCCAGCGTCTCCTCGATCAGGGTCTCGGCGCGGTGAAGCTCGGGATAGGCCTGGCCCATCTCGCGCACCAGCGTCGGCACGAGCTTGTACATCAAGGGATCGCGCGCGCCGAGGAGCTGGGCGTGGCGCATGGCGCGGCGCATGATGCGGCGCAGCACGTAGCCGCGCCCCTCGTTGGACGGCAGCACGCCGTCCGCGACGAGGAAGGAGGAGGCGCGCAGATGGTCGGCGATCACCCGGTGGCTCGCCTTCTGGGGGCCGAGCGGATCGCCGTTCACCTCGTCGGCGACGGCGCTGATCAGCGCCCGCATCAGGTCGGTCTCGTAATTGTCGTGCGTGCCCTGCAGCAGCGCCGAGATGCGCTCCAGCCCCATGCCGGTATCGATGGAGGGGCGCGGCAGCGCCACCGTCTCGCCGCCCGGCAGATCCTCGAACTGCATGAAGACGAGGTTCCAGATCTCGATGAAGCGGTCGCCGTCCTGATCGGCCGAGCCCGGCGGGCCGCCGGCGATCGAGGGACCGTGGTCGTAGAAGATCTCCGAGCAGGGCCCGTTCGGGCCGGTATCGCCCATCCGCCAGAAATTGTCGGCGGTCGGGATGCGGATGATCTTGTCGTCCGAGAGGCCGGCGATCTTCTTCCACAAGCGATGGGCCTCGTCATCCTCGGAATAGACCGTGACCATCAGCCGATGGGCCGGGATCTCGTAGACCTTGGTGATCAGCGACCAGGCGAGATCGATCGCCCGCTCCTTGAAATAGTCGCCGAACGAGAAATTGCCGAGCATCTCGAAGAAGGTGTGATGCCGCGCCGTGTAGCCGACATTGTCGAGATCGTTGTGCTTGCCGCCGGCCCGCACGCATTTCTGCGCCGTGGCGGCGGTCGAATAAGGCCGCTTCTCCACGCCCGTGAAGACGTTCTTGAACTGCACCATGCCGGCATTGGTGAACATCAGGGTCGGGTCGTTGCGCGGCACGAGCGGAGAGGACGGCACGATGGCGTGGCCGTTCTTCGCGAAGAAGTCGAGAAAGGTGGACCGGATCTCGTTGACGCCGCTCATCGATGAAGACTTCCCCAGCACGAAGACACACGAAAACGGCCGACGGCACGCGGCCGACGGCGAAGAGCCGGTTTTATCGACGGGGCCAAGGCGTGTCTAGAAAAGAAGGCCTGTCTTGAAAGGCCCTGCCCGGAAAGGCCGGCGCCAGCCGACGCCGATTCGGCAAGAGGCCTCGCAACGATGCCTTCACATCGAAAAAAGGCCGGCGCTACGCGGCGCCGGCCGAGTGTTGGACAGCCGTAAGCCAAGAGGGGGCCAAAACTCACGGGTCCAGATCGAATTGCGCGATGCGTGATGACTGTCGAGCGCGCCGCAGAGGCGACACCAAAAGGCGCCGATAGTCGAGGCAAGCCCCTTGGAAGCCGGCATCGACAGAAACGAGACGATGGAGGCGGCGCATCGGCCGCCTCGCCTGCCCTGCCCGCCTCACTCGTCGTCGCCGTCCTCGTCCGCCTCGGCCTGGCCGAGGATCTGCTCGCCGATCAGGCCCGCATTCTGGCGGATCGCCGCCTCGATGCCGGCTGCCATCTCGGGATGGGTCTTCAGGAAGGTCTTGGCGTTCTCCCGGCCCTGGCCGATCCGCTGGCTGTCATAGGAGAACCAGGCACCCGACTTCTCGACCACCCCGGCCTTGACGCCGAGATCGAGCAATTCGCCGGTCTTGGAGACGCCCTCGCCATACATGATGTCGAACTCGACCTGCTTGAAGGGCGGCGCCAGCTTGTTCTT
>JBDHTH010000576.1:0-2531 GCA_039808545.1 Phreatobacteraceae bacterium
CAATCTGCGGGTCGCGGCCGAGGGCGGGCTGGCGCGCGCCTATCAGGAGAGCGTCCGGCCCGAGTCCGGCGAAGCGCGGAGCGCGCACCGGCCGGTCTATTTCGCCGAGGCGGGCCAGGCGCTGACCGTGCCGGTCTATCGCCGCGACGCGCTCGAGCCGGGCGTCGTGATCGAGGGCCCCTGCATCGTCGAGGAATACGCCTCCACGACCGTCGTCCACCCCGGCGACCGGCTGACGGTGCATGACAGCGGATTGCTGATGATCGACATCCAGCCGGCGGGGCCGGCGAAATGACCGGGCGCGCGGAGATAAGCACGATGGACGAACGCAAGGTCGATCCGATCACGCTCGAGGTGGTCCGCCATTCGCTCGTCGCCATCACGGACGAGCTCGAGACCAACCTCGCCCGCACCGCCTTCAGCCCGCTCGTCTACGAGTACAAGGATTTCGCGGTCGGCCTGGTCGATCTCGAGGGGCGGGTCATCGTGCAGGGCGTCGGCGGGCTGCCGATCTTCCTGGCCGATCTCGGCCATCCGCTGCTCGACTGCCTCGACGTCTGGGGCGGCCCGGAGGGCATCGAGCCGGGCGACGCGATCCTGCACAACTGGGCGCCGGTCTGCGGGCAGCATCTCAACAACGTCAACCTCTACACGCCGGTCTTCGCAGGCAAGGAGCTCGTCGCCTTCGTCGGCGTGCGCATCCATTTCGCCGATGTCGGCGGCAAGGATCTCGGCTCCACCGGCAACGATACGACCGACATCTTCCAGGAAGGCGAGCAGTTCCGCGCCCTAAAGCTGTGCAAGCGCGGCAGGATCGATCCCGAGATCATGCGGGTCATCGAGCACAATACGCGGCTGCCCTTCATCGTCCGCGGCGACCTGATCGCGCAGCTTTCGGCGTGCCGGGCCGGCGAGGCGCGCTTCGGCGACCTGATCGGCAAGCTCGGCTGGCCGGTCGTGCGCGCCTGCATCGGCCGGATCTGGCAGGAATCGGAGGAGTTGGCGCTCGAAGCGGTGCGCGCCATGCCGGACGGCACCTACACGGCCGAGGCCGCCCTCGACAATGACGGCATCAATCTCGACCAGCCGCTGCGCGTGAAGGCGACCGTGACCATCGCGGGGCCGCGCGTCACGATCGACCTGTCGGAGATGAACGCGCAGGTGCGCGGGCCCTTCAATTCGGGCCGGCTCGGCGGCGGCACGGCGGTCGCGAAGGTCGCGTTCAAGCTGATGACGACCGGCACGCGCCCGGCCGACGACGGCTGCTTCCGCAACCTCGATCTGGTGCTGCCCGAGGGCACCTTCGTCAGCGCCGGGCCGAACGCGCCGCTCGGCCGCTATTCGACGCCGCTCGCCACCGTCTGCGACGTGATCATGCGCGCCTTCGGCAAGGCCGCGCCCGACCGGGCCATCGCGGGCCATCACGCGCAGGTGTCGATGTACAACATCTTCGGCCGCCACCCGAAGACCGGCCAGCTCTTCAAGCATACCGACACGGCCCATGGCGGCTGGGGCGGCGATGCCAACGGCGACGGCTTCGGCCCGACCAAGACGATCCTGCACGGCGACAACCGCGACATCCCGGTCGAGATCCAGGAGGCGCTCTACCCGGTGCTGGTCGAGTGCTACGAGCTCGCCCCGGACAGCGCCGGCGCCGGCCGCCATCGCGGCGGCCTCGGCGTCCTGCGCCGCTACCGCATCCTCGCGCCGACGAGCTTTACCGCGATGATGGAGCGCACCAAGGTCGCGCCCTGGGGCATCCTCGGCGGCAAGGACGGCCGGGCCGGCTCGATCACGGTCGAGCGGCCGGGCGAGGCGCCGATGATCGCCAACAAGACCACCAACCTCGCTTTGCCGGCCGGCACGATCATCACCTTCCGCACCTCCGGCGGCGGCGGCTTCGGCGATCCGAAGGAGCGGGATCCCGCGGCCGTCCTCAACGATGTGCGCCAGGGCTATGTCTCGGCCGAAGCGGCGCGCGCCGATTACGGCATCGATCCGGACGCGGCGGCCCCCGCCGCATGACCCCCTCCCCTGCCTCAAGGACAAACCGATGAAGCTCACCAGTTTCACCGCGAACGGCAAAGCCGGTTTCGGCATCGTCGTCGAAGACGGGATCGTAGACCTCACCCGGCGCATGCAGGCTTCCGGCCTGAAGGATGCGCTCGAGCACATGCCGGAGATCCGTGCCCATGCGGGCGCGCCGGCCGACCTCAAGCTCTCCGAGGTGACCTTCCTGCCGGTCATCCCGGACCCGCAGAAGATCATCTGCGTCGGCATCAACTACGCTTCCCATGTCCAGGAAACCGGTCGGGACATGCCTGAGAAGCCGTTCCTTTTCGTCCGCTTCGCCAACAGTCAGACGGCGCATGAGCAGCCGATCATCCGGCCCGTCGTGTCGGAGAACCTTGATTTCGAGGGCGAGCTTGCGGTCGTCATCGGTCGCCGCTGCCGGCATGTGCCGCGGGCGACGGCGCTCGACGTGGTGGCGGGCTATAGCTGCTACAATGATGCCAGCGTGCGCGACTGGC
>JBDHTH010000577.1:0-2525 GCA_039808545.1 Phreatobacteraceae bacterium
GTCACCAATGCAGACGATGACCGGCGGCGCCGGGGGGCGGCTGCCCCTGGGCGTGGGCCCGGGCAGCGTCAGCATGCTAGCGACCATCGACGCGGCGGCGCGCGAGGCGATCCTATACAACAACGCCGACCGCTACGCCCTGTTCTCGAACTGGAGCCGCGACGCGATTTCCAGCGCGGTCGAAAAGGCGATGGCGGACGGCTTCGCCTATGAGGTCGGCCAGATGTTTCCCGAAATCGGCGGCGTAGCGGTCGCGGTCCTCGGCCAGGACGACGCGGCCGCGTATTCGATCGCGATATCGGCGCACAAGGATTTGCTCAGCCGGGCGAATGTGCTGGCCTTCGCGAAGATCATCAAGGGGGCGGTCCAGCGCGTCGGCCTCCGCGTCCCCGTACCGCAGCCCCAGGCGCCCTGATTGCAAGGACACCGGGCGAGATGGAGCCGCATGTGCGCTGCGTCGGCGCACCCATCCGCAACGCGCGGGGCAAGGTAATCGCGGCGATCAGCGTCACCAGCACCCTCAAGCGCCTGCCCGAGGAGCGCATCCCGAAGATCGCGCCCCTCGTCATCCACCATGCCGGCGCCCTGTCAATCCAGCTCGGCTACAGGGCGGCGGCCGCGACCTGATCCTCGAAGCACATCTCGCAATGGCATGACCCAGCCCCGCGGGGCTGGGCTATACAGATGGCTGAAGACTGGCGGGGACCGCTCGCCCTCAGCTGGGATAGTCGGCGAGCAGCCTCGGCAGCCAGAGGACGGTCGAGGGGAAGAACGAAATGATCATCAGCACCACGAAGCCGGCCGCGAGGAACGGGCCGAGCTCCCGACTCTCCTCCTCGAGCTTCACGCCGGCGAAATTGGCGCAGATATAGAGCAGGATGCCGACCGGCGGCGTGATCAGCCCGAGGCAGAGGTTGAAAACCATCACCAGCCCGAAATGCACGAGGTCTATGCCGACCGCCTGCACCACAGGCACCAGCACCGGGATCAGGATGAACATCGCCGGCAGCGGCTCCATGAAGATGCCGATGATCAGCAGGAAGATGTTGATCAGGAACAGGATGACGGTCGGGTCGGACGACACGGCGGCGATCGCGTCCGCCGCCTGCTTGGTCAACCCGGAGACCGCGAGCAGCCAGCCGAAACCGGCCGACAAGGCGACGATGAACATCACCAGCGCGGTGTCGAGCGCCGTCTGCACCAGGATCGGCCAGATCGAGCGCAGCGTCAGCTCCTTGTAGACGAAGAAGCCGACGAGCGCCGCGTAGAGCACCGCGACCGTCGCGCTCTCGGTGACGGTGACGACCCCGCCCGTCACCCCGACCAGGATGATGACGGGCATCATCAGCGCCCACATCGCTGGCGGGATGAGCTTCGGGATGTCCCGGAGCGGCACCCGCGCGGCGGTCGGGTAGTTGCGGCGGACCGAGATCCAGTAGGCGGCGATCATCAGCGCGATGCCGAGCAGCACGCCCGGAATGATGCCGCCGAGGAAGAGCGCGATGATCGACACGCCCTTGGCGGCCGACAGCCCGTAGATGACGAGCGGGATCGATGGCGGGATGATCGGCCCATTGACGCAGGCCGACGCCATCAGCGCGGCCGCGAAGCCGCCGCCGTAGCCCTGCTTCTTCATCGCCGGGATCAGCACCTTGCCGAGAGCGGAGGCATCCGCCGCGGCCGAGCCGGACAGGCCGGAGAAGATCATCGCGGCCGTGACCGAGGTGAGCGCCAGCCCGCCGCGGAAGCGGCCGACCATGGCGTTGGCGAGGCTGATGATCTGATGGGTGATGCCGCCGCCATTCATCAGGTTGCCGGCGAGGATGAAGAAGGGAATGGCGAGCAGCGCGTATGAGTCCGCGCCGACCAGCGTGCGCTGCGCGAGCAGCGACATCGGCAGGCTGCCATGGGCGCCGATCGCCGCCATGGTGGCGACGCCCATGGCGAAGCCGATCGGCACCGAGATGGCGAGGAGGAGGAAGAAGACCCCGATCAGGAGATAGCCCATCTCAGAACTCCCCCACGGAGCCTTCGGGGCGGCGCTTCGACGGGTCGACGATCTTCTCCAGGAAGTAGAGCATCATCATCGCGCAGGCGACCGGCGCCGAGAAGTAGAACCAGGCCGGGGAGATATCGAGTGCGCCGTAGGTGTTGTCGATGACGGCGAGCGACAGCTTGAGGCTGTACACGAAAAGCACGACGATGAAGCTCAGGTTGATGAGCTCTATCACCCAGAACATGATCGTCTTCGCCCGCCCACGGAGCGAGTCGATGAGCATGTCGACGCCGATATGCAGCTTCTGCCGGTAGAGCACGGCGGCGCCGATGAAGGTGATCCACACGAACAGGATGTTCGAGACCTGCTCGATCCAGGAGATCGGCGCGTTGACGACGTAGCGCCACCACACTGCCGCGAGCGTGATCAGGACGATCGCCGCGATCGCGCCGCCGAGAAACACCTTGGCGGCCTCGGTCACGGCCTGGCTGAGGCCGCCGATGATTGCCTTCATGTCGCTCCCCCCGGG
>JBDHTH010000578.1:0-2520 GCA_039808545.1 Phreatobacteraceae bacterium
CAACGCCATGCCGCTGCGTGCGATTGCGCCTTTCGCACTGTTCGATTATGCGCGGTTCGATGGCGGCTATCGCCTCGACGCCGAAACGATGGCGCAATACCGCGCCTTCCTGCCGCGAATCCTCGAGATTCTCGCCGATTCCAGCACCATTCCGCGCGCGCTTCAGGGCGATGAGGACGTGCTTCTCACCTATATGCGCCTCGCGGAGTGGCGCGCGCATTGGCCGGCCGACGAGGTCGCGGCGCTCGACGGCTATTTCGCGGCCTTGTTCGACGATTGCCTCGGCGCGCCCCTCGAGATCCGACGCCTGCGCGCGGTGCCGTCGCTGCATGGGCGGGACCTGAGCTGGTTCCTGTGGGTGGTCGGCAATGCGGGCGGCGACGCCGCGATACGCGTCCTGCCGCGCGCGGCGGCGCGCGAGGGCCGCGCCGTCGACCTGCGCATCGCCGGATTGGCGCGCGACATCGCTTGCGACGCGGTCGATGCGGCGGGCGGCGCGCCGCTCGATGCGATGCTCGCGGTGCTCGAAACCGACGAGACGCTCGGCGCGCAATGCCCCTGCGCGCGCTGCGCGCAGAAGAAGGCCGCCTGGGAGTGGCTGGCGGCGCCCGGCCTTCGCCGGCGGATGGAGGCGGCGTTCCTGGCCGAGGCCGATCCGGACGCGGCCGCGCTGTTCTCGCTCGCCGAGGCGCTCATCGCGGCCTTGATCGAAACCCGCGCCCGGCGCGCGTGACCTGCCGGCATGCATCCGTGCAAGCCGGGGCTTGCGCCAGGCGGGCTCGCAAATCGGCGCCGCCGGCATAGGTTGGCGGGCATCCGCCCATTCACCGGAGATGACGATGAAGCTGTTCTATTCGCCCGGCGCCTGCTCGCTCTCGCCGCATATCGCGCTCAACGAGGCCGGCCTCAAATACGACCTCGAAAAGGTCGACATGAAGACCAAGACGGTGGCGGGCGGCGATTATCGCGCCGTCAACCCGAAGGGCCAGGTGCCGGCGCTGCTGCTCGACGACGGTTCGGTGCTGACCGAGGGGCCGGCGATCGTGCAGTACATCGCCGACCAGGCGCCGGCGAGCGGGCTTGCGCCGAAATGCGGCACGATCGGGCGCTACCGGCTCGCCGAATGGCTGAACCACATCTCGACCGAGGTCCACAAGGGCTTCTCGCCGCTGTTCAAGCCGAACACGCCGGACGCCTACAAGCCGATCGTCCACCAGCGGCTGCAGGACGTCTATGCGGCGATCGACAAGCATCTGGCGACCCACACATTCCTGCTCGGCGACACCTTCACGGTCGCGGACGGCTATCTCTTCACGGTGACGCGCTGGGCGGTGCCGACCAAGGTAGACCTCTCGGCCTTCAAGAACCTCGCGGCCTATATGGAGCGCATCGCGGCGCGCCCGGCCGTCAAGGCCGCGATGGCGGCCGAGGGCATCGGCTAAACGACACGCGGCGCCTACGGGCGCCTGCGCGAACAAGGGAAGACGCGGCGCCTGCGGGCGCCGCTATCGTTTTGGCGGCGCGTCCGGCTGGCGGTCCGGATGGGCGCCGGCCACCGCCGGCAGCCGGGAAAGCGCCGCGTCGATCGCGACGAGGCGCGGATAGGCGTCGAGCGGGCAATCGAAGCGGCGTGCATTGTAGAGCTGCGGCACGAGGCAGACATCGGCGAGCGTCGGCGCCGCGCCGAAGCAATAGGGGGAGGCTTCCCCGCGCCGCGCCAGCAGCGCTTCCAGCGACGCCAGCCCCTCGGCGATCCAGTGCCGGTACCAGGCATCGACCGTTGCCTGATCGTGGCCGAGCGGGCCCTTCAGGTAGCCGAGCACCCGCAGATTGTTCAGCGGATGGATATCGCAGGCGATCGCCTGCGCGAAGGCGCGGATCTCGGCGCGATGGAGAGCATCGCCCGGCAATAGCGGCGGCTCGGGATGGGTCTCCTCGAGCCATTCCAGGATCGCCATGGACTGGGTGAGGACATGGGCGCCGACCGAGAGCGCCGGTACCAGCTTCTGCGGATTGACCGCCGCATAATCGGGCGCCTTCTGAGCGCCCTCGACCAGCGAGACGCTGCGCGCCTCCACCGGCACGCCTTTCAGCGCGAAGGCGATGCGGCAGCGATAGGCCGCCGAGGAGCGGAAATACCCCCACAGGATCGGCGTCGTCATGGCGGACCCCTTGGCTATTGCGCCGTGAGGATCTGGCGGCAGGCGGCCGGAAGATCCGCGAGCGTCACGGGCTTCGGCTTCGGGGCGTTCGGATCGGCGGGCTTGCGGGCCTCGGGGCCGAACCACCAGTCGAGCTCCTTGCCGCAGCCCTCGCCCGGCGGGGTCGCATCCTGGGTGCGGCAGTCCGGCGAGCCGGAAGGACAACTGATCCGTACGTGAAAATGGTAGTGATGGCCCCAATAGGGGCGGATCTTGCGCAGCCAACTACGGTCGCCGGTCGCTTCGCGGCAGATCGCCTTCTTGATCGCCGGGTTGACGAGCACGCGCTCGACCTTCGGGTCGGAGGCCGCGAGCTTCA
>JBDHTH010000579.1:0-2516 GCA_039808545.1 Phreatobacteraceae bacterium
CGCCGCTATGGGCGAGCAGCCGCGCGATGGTCGAGCCGATCTTGCCGGCGCCGATGACGACGATGTCCATCATGATGTTCCCCTTCCGAAAGCCGATGAAGGGAATTCTTCGAGACTATGCCGTCGATTTAAAGCTGCGGATCGGTCATATTGCACGATCGATAACGGCGGATCGGCGATCAAAATGAGCATTACGACGCTGAACGACAAGGACCGGGAGCTGCTCGCGATCCTCAGCGACAATGCGCGCGCCTCCACCGCGACGATCGCGCGGCGGCTCGGCCTGTCGCGCACCACCGTGCAGGCGAAGATCGAGCGGCTGGAGCGCGACGGGGTGATCGTCGGCTATGGCGTGAAGCTCTCCGACGCCTATGAGAGCGGCATGGTGACGGCGCATGTGCTCATCACCATCGCGCCGAAGACGCTGGCGCGGATCACGGCGGAGCTGAAGGCGATAGCGGCGGTGCGCACGCTGCATTCGGTCAGCGGCAGCTTCGATCTGATCGCGGTGGTGGCGGCCGCCTCCATCGCCGAGCTCGACCATCTGGTCGACCGCATCGGCCAGATCGAGGGCGTGGAGCGCACGCTGTCGTCGATCATCCTGTCGACCCGCATCCGGCGCTGAGCCGCGCCGCCGGGAGGGAACGCGCAGCGTCAGGCCGTGGCGACGCTGCCGTAGACCATGCGGCCCTGGTGGAAGGTCGCGGTGCGGGCCGGCAGGCGGGCCACGGCCTCGGCCGAGCAGCTCGCGCCGACCAGCGTGAACTCGGCCGCGTCGCCCGCCTTCGGCCAGACGCGGTTGCCGGCCTTGTCGAGCGGCAGAATCCCGCCGGTCGCGATCGCCATGGCGCGCGAGAGGTGGAACTCGTCGCTGCCGCGATAGAGCTGCGCGTAGAGATTGGCCTTCTCGAGCATGTCGGCGCGGCCGAACGGCGACCAGTGGTCGATCACGCTGTCGGTGCCGGTCATCACGAACACGCCCTTCTCGCCGAGCTGCGGCAGCGGCATCGTCAGATTGCCGAGCGGCACCGTGGAGGCGATCGTCATCCGCTGCGCCGCGAGGCGCGAGATGGTCTCGGCCAGCGCAGGCGGCGCGAGCGTGGCGAGCGCGAAGGCATGGCTGATCGTCACCTTGCCCTGCAGCACCGGGTTCTTCTCGACCGTGTCGATCATGCGGTTGATCGCCGCGACGCCGGCCGGGCTGGTCTCGTGCAGGTGGATGTCGACGCCCTTGCCGGTGTCGAGCGCGATCTGGAACATCGCGTCGATCGATTTCTCCATCGCACCATCGACATTGGTCGGATCGAGGCCGCCGACATAGTGCACGCCCATGCGCATCGCCTCGCGCATCAGCCCGTCGACCTTGGAGAGCAGCAGGCCGTGCTGCGGGAAGGCGACGATCTCGCAGGCGAAGTCGTCGCGGCGCTTCTCCAGCGCGAGCAGCAGGTGCTCCAGGCTCTTCAGCCCGCTGACCGGATCGATGTTGCAATGGCTGCGCGCCACCGTGCTGCCCTTGGACAGCAGCAGGTCGATCAGCCCCTCGGCGCGCTGCTGCGAGGTCGGCAGCAGCTTGGGGATCAGCACCTGCTCGCGCGCGATCATGTCGAGGATGGTCTTGCCCTGGCGCGGGCGCGGGGCCTCCCAAGGGAGCCCGTAGAAGGTCTTGTCGAGGTGGATATGCATGTCGCGCATCGCCGGCAGCATGAGCTGGCCCTGCGCGTCGTAGCGCGGCAGGCCGGCGGGCGGCGCGACCGTCGCGGCATGGATGGCGGCGATCCTGCCGTCCTTGATCTCGAGCGTATGCAGCGCCGTGCGGGTGGCGACGACGATGTCGCTGTCATACGCGAAGCCTTCCTCGAGCCGCACGTTGGTCAGGTAGTAGTGGCGATCCGTCAAGGTGCTCGTTCCCGTGCCGGTGGCTGGACGGTCGGCGGCGGCCAGCGGCGCGGCCTGGGCGCGGCCGCCCGTGAGGCCGACGATCGCGCCGGCGGTGGCGAATTTTCCGGTCCGGCTGAGAAAGTTCCTGCGGCTTTGCTGCATGTGAGCGTGCACGTTCGGCTCCTTGGCCTCGATCTGGAAACGAGGCTTTCTCTACCGAATGGGCGTGCGCGTTGGCAGCGACATTTGCCAATCCTGACTATTCGATCCGGCAATGATAAGGGCCCGGATCATCGCTCCAGGCGACAGAACGCGGTGAGCTTTTCGGCCAGCGTGACGGTCGCGGCCGGCGCGTCGTCGCGGTAGTAGAGCGCGAGCTCGAAATTGCTCACCTCGGGCAGCCCTTCGGCCTGTCCGAGCAGGCGGTGGCCGGGTAGGCGGCAGCCGGCCGGCAGGAGGCTCACGCCGAGCCCGGCGGCGGAAGCGGCCGCCAGCGCGCCGAGGCTCGTGCTGCCGTAGCCGACGCGCCAGCGCATGCCGAGCGTGTCGAGCGCCTGGCAGAGCTCCTCGCGATACAGGCCGTTCAGCGGGAACACCGCGAGCGGCACCGGCGCGCGCTCGATCGCCGGATGCGCCAG
>JBDHTH010000580.1:0-2512 GCA_039808545.1 Phreatobacteraceae bacterium
CGCGACGTCGAGCGGGCCCGGCAGGATGAAGGGCGGCGGGGCGAAGACCGCGACCAGTCCCTGCCACAAAGCGAGCGCCGCCGCGACACCGACGATGACGTTCGCGGCGGGCCTCATGGCGCGCGCCCCGGCCCGTGCGGCCGCGCGCCCTGAAGATCGAAGAAAACGGCCTTAGCCAATGGAGCGATCCCGTTCCTACGCCGGCATGACCCGGATCAGGTTCAAGGGTTCGGCTCTCGCCGTCTCAGCGCCACGGGCGCACCCCTCGGATAGCGCTTACTTGCGGGCTCGCGAACGGCGCGTCAAGCGCTGATCCGCTTGCGGGGCGCCGCGCCACCGCCTATCGATAGGCGAGACGTCATCTAGGGAGCGAACATGCGCCTTGAAGCCATCGCGACGGGCAAGAACCCGCCACACGAAGTGAATGTCGTCATCGAGGTCGCGATCGGCGGCGAGCCCATCAAATACGAGATGGACAAGGAGGCGGGCACGCTGGTGGTCGACCGCTTCCTCTACACTTCGATGCGCTATCCCGGGAATTACGGCTTCATCCCGCATACGCTCTCGCTCGACGGCGACCCCTGCGACGTGCTGATCGCCAATACGCGCGCCATCGTGCCGGGCGCCATCATGGCGGTGCGCCCGGTCGGCGTGCTGCTGATGGAGGACGAGGCCGGGGGCGACGAAAAGATCATCGCGGTGCCGACCACCAAGCTGACGCGCCGCTACGAGCGCGTGCAGAACTACACCGACCTGCCCGAGATCACGCTGCAGCAGATCCAGCATTTCTTCGAGCACTACAAGGATCTGGAGCCGAAGAAATGGGTGCGGGTGGTGCGCTGGGGCGACGCCGCCGAGGCGCGCAAGCTCATCGAGGACGGGATGGCGCGCGCCAAGGGCGAGGCGGTCAAGCCGGCGGTCGCGGCGTCGTCGGCCGCCGCCAAGCCGGCCAAGAAAGCCTCCGCGAAGAAGGGCGGGCCGAAGGGCTCCTCGAAGAAGAAGGGCGCGAAGGGCTGAGGCGCGAAGACCGCCTTCAGCGGCTATAGGCGGTCCACAGCAGCGCGACGCCGGCGACGAGCATCAACACGTCGAGCATGTGGCGGAAGAGGTTCGGGCTCATCCGCAGCACCACCGCCTTGCCCGCGAAGGTCCCGGCCATGAGGGAGGCTCCGACCAGCAGCCCCTGCATGAAGACCGCCAGCGGCAAGGCGCCGAACTCGCGGAAGGTCACGACTTTCGCGACATAGAGCCCGAGCGAGCTCGCCGCTTCGGTCGCGAGGAACGCGCCCTTGGTCAGGCCGTAGAAGAGGAAGGCCGGGACGCTGAGCGGGCCGGTGGAGAGCACCAGCCCGGTCAGGAAGCCGATGAAAGCCGCCGCGATCGCCAGTTGCCACAGGCGCAGCGTGATCTTCCGGCGATCGAGCCAATGGCGCACCGGCACCATCGCGATGAAGAAAAGCCCGAGCGCGACCTCCACCAGATGGGCGGGCAGCACCAGCAGGGTCCGGGCGCCGAGGGCGGCGGCCGGCATGCCGGCGGCGGCATAGGCCGCGAAGGCCTTCCAATCGATCTCGCGCCACCAGGCGGCGGCGCGCGCGACATTCAGCAGGACGGCTGCCACCGCCATGATGGGCACCGCCTGCTGCGGCCCGAAGGCATAGACCAGCACCGGCAGCAGCATGATCGAGGCGCCGGTGCCGACGATGCCGCTGACGCAGCCCGCCGCGAGGCCCACGAGGAGGACGAAGAGATAGGCGGTCATCCTCGACGCATGGCGGTCGGCTCGTGACTGGGAGTCTCTAAAGCGATCCGACGCCGCGCCGAGCCAGGGCGGCCTCGAGTGTATTCTCCAGCAGGCACGCGATGGTCATCGGCCCGACGCCGCCCGGCACCGGCGTGATGGCGCCGGCGCGCGGCAGCGCCTCCTCATAGGCGACGTCGCCGACGAGGCGCGACTTGCCGTCCGCGCCCTCGACCCGGTTGATGCCGACATCGATGACGGTCGCGCCTTCCTTCACCCAGTCGCCGCGCACGAGGCCGGGCCGGCCGACGGCCGCGACCAGGAGGTCAGCGGACCGGCAGAGCGCCGGGAGATCGCGGCTCCTGGAATGCGCGATCGTGACGGTCGCGTCGGCCTGCAGCAGAAGCTGGGCGAGCGGCTTGCCGACCAGGTTGGAGCGGCCGACGATCACGGCGTTGACTCCGGCGAGCCCCTCCGGATGCACCGAGCGGGCGAGGATCACGCAGCCCTTCGGCGTGCAGGGGACAAGCGCCCTTAGGCCGATGCCGAGCCGGCCGACATTCACGGGCGTGAAGCCGTCGACATCCTTCTCCGGATTGATCGCCGCGATGACGCGGTGCGGGTCCATGTGGCGCGGCAGGGGAAGTTGCACCAGAATGCCATCCACCTCCGGATCGGCGTTCAGCGCCGCGATCTCGGCATCGAGCGCCGCCTCGCTCGCCTCGGCGGGTAGGCGTCTCTCGATCGAGCGCATGCCGGCTTCCACGGTCT
>JBDHTH010000581.1:0-2506 GCA_039808545.1 Phreatobacteraceae bacterium
CCGGCGCTGATCGGGCCGGTGCTCGGGCCGCCGGTCGGCGGCTTCATCACGACCTATTTCCACTGGCGCTGGATCTTTTGGATCAACATCCCGATCGGCGTGCTCGGCATCGTGCTGGCGACGCTGTTCATCCCGGACGTGCGCGGGGAAACGCGCACGAAATTCGACGCCTCCGGCTTCCTGATGTCGGCGATCGGGCTCGCGGCCTTCGTGACGGGTTCCACCAGCCTCGGGCTCGACGTCATCCCGATGCCGGTCGGGCTCGGCATGGTGGCGCTCGGCGCCGTGATGATCCTGCTCTATATCCGCCATTCGCGGATCGTGGCGGCGCCGATCCTCGATCTGTCGCTGTTGAGGGTCGCGACCTTCCGCGCCAGCCTGATCGGCGGCAGCCTGTTCCGGATCGGCGTCGGTGCGACGCCGTTCCTGCTGCCGCTGCTCCTGCAGATCGGCTTCGGGCTCGATGCGTTCCGCTCCGGCATGACGACCTTCGTGGCGGCGATCGGCGCGATCGCCATGAAGGTCTCGGCGCAGCCGATCCTGAAGCGGCTCGGCTTCCGCACCGTGCTCGCCTGGAACGCGCTGATCGGCGCCGTCTTCATCGGCCTGCCGGCCGCCTTCTCGGCGACCTCGCCGCAGGCCTTCCTGCTGCTGGTGCTGCTGATCGGCGGCTTCTTCCGCTCGCTGCAATTCACCGCGATCAACGCGATCGGCTATGCCGATATCGAGAACCCGCAGATGAGCCGCGCGACGAGCCTGACCAGCGTCGTGCAGCAGGTCTCGCTGTCGGTCGGGGTCAGCGTCGGCGCGCTGGTGCTGGAGGCTTCGCTGAAGGCCCGCGGCGCGACGCATATCGAGGCGATCGATTTCACGCCCGCCTTCCTGGTGGTGGCGGTCATCTCGGCGCTGTCCTTCATCGTGTTCTGGCGCCTGCCGGCCGATGCCGGCCACGAGGTCTCGGGCCATCGCAAGGCGAGCGCCCAGCCCGACCCGGTGACGATCATGCGCGAGCGGGCGTGAAGGGCGGCGCGCCACGCGCGCCATCGCGGCGGCAAGGCAGCGCATGAAGAACGTCTTCAGGAAAGCCATCGCCGCATCCTCGCATTGGAAGGACTCGGCTTATATTCCTATTTACGGACGATGTCAAGAGACATAGGTTTTTAACCCCATCATCTCAGCCGTCATGGCCCGGATAAACCGGGCCATGACGAACAGGGTCAGGTGGAGTCGGGCCAGAATTCCGATCGGGACCTACGCCGCGCGGCCCCGGAACCCCTTCGCGAGCACGTAGAGCTCGGCCGAATCGGCGCGGCTCGCGGCCGGCTTGATGTGCTTCACGGTGCGGAAGTCGCGTTTCAGGCCGGTCAGCAGCTCGCCCTCGGTGCCGCCCTGGATCACCTTCGCGAGGAAGGTGCCGCCGGGGGCCAGAACCTGCCTGGCGAAATCGGCCGCCAGTTCCACCAGGCCGACGATGCGCAGATGGTCGGTCTGGCGATGGCCGGTGGCGTTCGCCGCCATGTCCGAGAGGACGACGTCGGCCTCCCCGCCGAGCATCGCCTTCAGCGCCTCGGGCGCGGCGTCGTCGAGGAAGTCGAGCACCGCCAGATGGGCGCCGGGGACGGGATCGACCTCCAGCAGGTCGATGCCGACGACCTTGCCGCGGCCGTCCGCCGCCTTGGTCCGCGCGACCGCGACCTGCGCCCAGCCGCCCGGCGCGCAGCCGAGATCGACCACTCGCGCACCCGGCACGAGGAAGCGCTCCTTGTCGTCGATCTCGATCAGCTTGTAGGCGGCGCGCGAGCGGTAGCCTTCCTTTTTCGCGCGGGCGACATAGGGGTCGTTGAGCTGGCGCTCGAGCCAGCGCGTGGAGGCGACCGTGCGCTTCTTCGCGGTCTTCACGCGCACCTTGAGGCCGTCGCCGACCGCCTTCTTGTCGCCGCGCCGTCCCGTCACCGCGCAAGGCTCCGCGCCGCGCCCGACCAGACCTGGTCGGCGCGCATCATCTCGACCAGCAGCCCCTCGCGCAGGCCGCGATCGGCGATGCGCAGGCGGCCGCAGCCGAAATGGCGGCTGATGCCGTCGAGGATGGCGCAGCCGGCCAGCACCAGGTCGGCGCGGTCCGGGCCGATGCAGGCATTGGCGCAGCGGTCCTCGTAGCTCGTCGCCAGCAGGCTCTCGATGATCGCCGAGACCTCGGCCCGGTCCATCCAGGCGCCGTCGACGCGGCGTCGGTCGTAGCGCTTCAGGCCGAGATGAATGCCCGCGAGCGTCGTCACGGTGCCGGAGGTGCCGAGCATGTGCAGGCGCGGCAGCACGGCGCGCAGCGCCTCGCGCTCCGGGAAGGCCGCGACCATGCCTGCGACCTCCTCGCACATGCGCTCGTAGATCTCGCGCGTCACCTTGCGGCCGCCGTGGCGCTCCGCCAGCGTCACGACGCCGACCGGCAGCGAGATCCAGGCGCGCACGCCGGCATGCGGCGGGCCGCGATCGCGGCTCGGCGTGGTCT
>JBDHTH010000582.1:0-2505 GCA_039808545.1 Phreatobacteraceae bacterium
GAGCTGCTCCAGACCATGGGCTTCCGCCAGTTCGTGCCGATCGTGGCGGCCTGCCCCGGCTGCGGGCGCACCACCTCCACCGTGTTCCAGGAGCTCGCCCAGTCGATCCAGGAGGACATCCGCGTCAACATGCCGCTCTGGCGCGAGCGCTATCCCGGCGTCGAGGAGCTGAAGGTCGCGGTGATGGGCTGCATCGTCAACGGTCCCGGCGAATCCAAGCATGCCGACATCGGCATCTCGCTGCCCGGCACCGGCGAGCAGCCGACAGCGCCCGTCTTCATCGACGGCCGCAAGGCCGCCACCCTGCGCGGCCCGCGCATCGCCCAGGACTTCCAGAAGATGGTGGCCGACTATATCGAGCAGCGCTTCGGACAGGGAACCAGGGCCGCTGAATAGGCCGCTGGGCGCAGCGCTCGCCGCCTGCGTGCTGGGCCTGGCGGCGCTGGCCGGCGCGGGCGCCGCGCGGGCCGACCCGCCGCATGCGCTTTCGGCCCGCGAGAGGCTGGTCGGGCGGGTCTGCGACCTGATCTCGGCGGAAGCCGGCAGCAACGGCCTGCCGCGGGACTTCCTCGCCCGGCTGATCTGGAAGGAGAGCCGCTTCGACCCGAACGCGGTGAGCCCCGCCGGCGCGGAAGGCATCGCCCAGTTCATGCCGGGAACGGCCAAGCTGCGCGGCCTCGCCGATCCGTTCGACGTCGGCCAGGCCATCCCCGCCTCCGCGCGCTACCTTGCCGAATTGAAGGCCGGCTACGGCAATCTCGGCCTCGCGGCCGCCGCCTACAACGCCGGCGAGGCACGCCTTTCGCGCTGGCTCGCCGCCGGCGGCTTCCTGCCGATCGAGACCGAGGACTACGTGCTCGACGTGCTGGGCGAGCCGGTCGACGCCTTCGCCGACAGGGACCACGCCGGCACGATCCGTCCACTCGACGGCAGGATGCCGTTCGAGGCGGCCTGCCGGCGGCTGCCGGTGCTCGAGGCATCCGTCGTCGCCATGGCGACGGTGCCGACCAAGCCGTGGGGCGTGCAGGTGGCCGGCAATTTCCGCCGCGCGGTGGCGCTGCGGCAATGGCAGCGGGTCAAGGCGCGCTTCCCCGCCGCGCTCGGCGGCTACGAGCCCGTCGTCAGCCGCGTGCGCACCCCGCTCGGCCGCCGCGGCGTCTATGCGGTCAGGATCGGTGCCGACAGCAGGCAGGTCGCCGACCGGATATGCGACAGGGTGCACGGCGCCGGCGGCGCCTGCGTCGTGATGCGAAATCGCTGAACCGCCGGCGATCCACAAGGAGGAAAGATGACGGAACCGGAGGCCGACCTTCTCTATCAGGACCCCGACCTCGTCCAGTTCTACGATCTGGAGAACGAGGAAGGCAGGGCGGATTTCGCGTTCTGCCGCGCGCTCGCGCAGGATGCCGGCTCGGTCCTCGACCTTGGCTGCGGCACCGGCCAACTCGCCGCGGCGCTGTCACAGGGGCGCCGCGTCACCGGCGTCGATCCCGCCGGGGCGATCCTCGCCGCGGCCCGTCGCCGGCCCGGCGGCGCGGCGGTGGAATGGATCGAGGCGGACGCGCGGACGCTGCGGCTGGAGCGTCGCTACGACCTCGTCGTGCTGACGGGGCATGCCTTCCAGGTCTTCCTCACGCAAGCCGACCGGTCGGCCGTGCTGCGCACCATCGCGCACCACCTCGCGCCGCGCGGCCGCTTCGTCTTCGACACCCGCAACCCGGCGGCGCGGGAATGGGAAGGATGGGTCCCCGACCGGTCGCGGCGCATCCTCGATCATCCGGTCCTCGGCCGGGTCGAGGCATGGAACGACATGGAGAGGGACGAGGAGAGCGGCGTCGTCACCTACCGGACCGCCTATCGGGCGACGGCCGGCGGCCGGCTTTTCGAGGCTTCGTCGCGCATCGCCTTTCCTGATCGGGCCACGGTTGCAGCGCTGATCGGCGAGGCCGGGCTTCGCGTCGAGCAATGGCTTGGCGACTGGCAGGGCCGGCCGTGGCGCGAGGACGCGGCCGAGATCGTTCCCGTCGGCGGCCTCCCGGCATAGCGCGCCGGACGCCGCCTACGCGGTGCGGGCCGCAGCCTCGCCCAGCCAGTTGCCGATCTTGGCGCCGAGGCGGTCGGGCGAGATCGGCTTGGCCAGATAGTCGTCCATGCCCGCTTCGAGGCACCTGTCGCGATCGCCCTTGAGCGCATGGGCGGTGACGCCGACGATCGGGACGCGGACGCCGGTGCCGGCCTCGACGGCGCGGATGGCGCGCGTCGCCTCGTAGCCGTTCATCTCCGGCATCGACACGTCCATCAGGACGAGGCGCGGGCTCAGCGCCCTGAACATCTCCAGCGCCGTGCGCCCGTTGCCGGCGACGCGGTGGCTGAGGCCGAGGCCGTTCAGGATCTGGGTGAAGACGAGCTGGTTCACCTCGTTGTCCTCGGCGACCAGTATGTCGACCGCACGCCCGGACAGCCCGGCGGCCTCCGGCGGCGGCGCGGCGGGACCGCGGATGACGG